>JBJMLU010000191.1:0-7042 GCA_045805145.1 Flavisolibacter sp.
AATTGCGGAGAGAGCGGGCTATCCGTTCGTATGTTCACGCCTATTGCTGCACTGAGTGAAAAAGAAATTACGGTCAATGGAAAAGGAAGCCTGGTGAAAAGGCCACTTTCTTTTTTTGATGAAGTGCTTCCTCAACTGGATGTTCAATGCAGAAGCGAAAATGGATTTCTTCCACTGAAAATCCGGGGGCCGCTCCAACCTAAAAATATTGAAGTGGATGGATCTCTATCCTCGCAATTTCTTACAGGACTTTTGTTTGCTTATGCAGCAGCGGATGCATCGGACGTAACCATCACTGTCAACAATCTCAATAGTCGTCCTTATATTGATCTCACCTTAAAACTGATGAAAGACTTTGGGCTGAAACTGCCGCTGCATCAGGATTACAAGGAATTTTATTTTGAGCGCAGGTCTTCTTCTCCATTCACCAATGATACCATTCACTATTCGGTAGAAGCCGACTGGAGTGGGGGCGCTTTTCTGCTGGTTGCAGGTGCGCTGGCAGGAGAGATCAAAGTAAAAGGACTGGACATTTTTTCCGCACAGGCCGATCGCGCCGTATTGCAGGCACTCATGCAGGCAGAAGCGCGACTCAGTATTACCGATCAGGAAATTGAAATTGGAAAAAGTAAACTCAAGGCTTTTCATTTCAATGCTACAGACTGTCCGGATCTTTTTCCTCCACTGGTAAGTCTTGCCGCTTTTTGCACCGGCACTTCGGTGATTGAAGGAGTGCATCGGCTCACACACAAAGAAAGCAACCGCGCGCTCACCCTTCAGGAAGAATTTGGAAAAATGGGAATAGATGTTCGTTTGCAGGATGACCTGATGCTGATTGAAGGACGTGATTCCATCAAAGGTGCATCAGTAAGTTCGCATCACGATCATCGCATTGCCATGGCTTGTGCTGTGGCTGCACTTCGCGCCGAGGACCAGACGGTGATTGAAGGAGCGGAAGCCGTGAACAAATCTTATCCGCAGTTTTGGGATCACCTGGAAAAACTTCATGCCGATTTAATCTTAAACAATACTTGATTCATGAATTCATTTGGAAGAATATTCAGGCTCACCATTTTTGGAGAATCCCATGGTCCATCTGTGGGCGTCAGCATTGATGGTTGTCCGGCAGGACTTTCCCTTACAGAAGATGATTTTCAACAGGACCTCGAAAGAAGAAAGGGCGGCATGCAGAAAGGCACAACACCAAGAAAAGAAGACGACAAACCCATTTTCATCACCGGTTTGTTCAACAACAAAACTACCGGCGCTCCTTTGACTATTTTGTTCGAGAATAACAACACCCGTTCTTCCGACTATGAAAAAATAAAATCGATTCCCAGGCCCGGCCATGCAGATTTTGTGGCGCATAAAAAATTCGGAAGCCATGAAGATTATCGCGGCGGCGGGCATTTCAGCGGGAGGCTCACCGTTTGCCTCGTGGCTGCAGGAGTGGTGGCGAAAAAAATTCTTAGAAACATCGCCGTAGAAGCATCCATCCTTGAAATAGGAGGAGAGAAGGACGTAGAAAAAGGATTGCAAAAAGCCATTGACGCAAAAGATTCTGTGGGGGGCATCATCGAATGCAGGGTGAATGGCTTACCAATTGGACTGGGTGAACCTTTTTTTGACTCTGTGGAATCGCAGATCAGCCATGCCGTGTTTTCTATTCCGGCCATCAAGGGCATTGAGTTCGGTGCGGGCTTTGGCGCTGCAAAAATGTTTGGCAGCGATCACAATGATGCAATACTCGATGACAGTGGCAAGACAAGAACGAATCATGCAGGAGGAATAGTGGGAGGGATCAGTAATGGAAATGACCTGGTGTTTCGTGTGGTGGTAAAGCCCACTTCATCCACACCAAAAGAACAGGAGTCGCTCAATTGGGAGACGGGGACCGTGGAAAAATTTTCTGTCAAGGGCCGACATGATCTTTGCATTGCCCTTCGTGTTCCTCCGGTATTGGAGGCAGTAACCGCAATAGTGCTGGCCGATCTTATGCTACTGGAACAAAAGATCAACCGTGTTTTTCCAGCTTCCTGAAATCCAGGTCCAGCACTTCATAGTTCCGGTCGTTGGGCCAGCTGTAATGCCACCATTCTGTTTCCAGTGCGGCAAATCCATGTTTTTCCATCTGCTGGCGCAACAACAAACGGTTGATCAGAATTTCGGGCGGCAGGCTTTTAAATGTATGATGGGCCGAGTCGGTGAAATTGTCGAAGCCTGTTCCCATATTCAGTTCTGCTCCGGTTTTCAGATAGATGATCGTGAGGTCTACGGCGAGCCCGCGGTTGTGGCCTGAGCCCTTAGCCGGATTGGCCACGTATCGTTCGTCGTGGATCAGGGTCCACATTTTTTCGGTAACGCTGTAAGGCCGGTAGGCATCAAAGATTTTCAGGGCCAGTCCTTTTTCATTGAGCTCAATCTGTATCTCCTGCAAGGCCCTGGCAACCGGGAGACGTAAATAGGTATGGTTTCCTTCTGAATACAATTTTTTTCCAGTGAAGTTATTGGTGGTAGCGTAGCGAAGGTCATAGCGAAGGCCGGGGACAAGGCTTTTGAGTTCCATCATGCGTTTGAGCGAGTCCAGTGCAACCTCTTTCTGATAGGATTTGAATTTTTTAACAATTTCTGGAGGCTGCGCCCTTGAAAGGAGGGGAAATGAAAAGACGATCAGGAAGAAAACTCTGCAAATAATTTTTATTTTGTGCGGAAATCGAATACGTTGCAGGGTCCTATGTACAGAATTAAAAACCATTTCCAGATTTCATTGGCGATTAAATTAGTGTTTTTTCCCTCACTGCTTTCTTTATTTTTTCTATCCTGCAATGACAGCCATCATTCGGATGTAACGCAAAAAGAAATCGTGGAAAAGCCCGACCAGATCAATGCCAGAGCGGAAGATGTGATACAGGGAACGCTAAAGGATATTCTTTCCAACCGCAAGGAACTGGCGGATTCACTCAAGATCAAAAATCCGGAAGCCGTTCAATATCTCTACCAACAGAATTCTTTTCAACCTCTTTGGTCCGCGAAAGGATTGTTCACCCCAATTGGTGATTCTCTTTTTTCTTTTATCGCTGCTTCGCGCCGTTCGGGACTTTTCCCGGAAGACTATTATCTGACGCAGTTAACCAGTATTAAAACACAGTTGATCAGTGATACTTCTTCGAGGGAAAAAAAACTGGATGCTTCGCTTTGGGCCTATTCGGACATGCTTCTTTCTTCTGCCTTCGTGCAGATCGTGAAAGACCTGAAGATCGGCCGATTGCTCCCCGATAGTGTAGTATCGAAAGATTCAACTCTCAATGGAACATTTTTTCAGAGCCAGCTGCAGATGTTCAGGCGTGTGGGCAGCGACAGCTTTGCCCAACAGCTTGAGCCACAGATAATCGATTATCAAAAGCTAAAGGCGGCGCTCCGTAATTTCCTGGACAGCGCCCACATCAAGCCTTATACCCTGATCAACACTTCCGACACTACGCAGATCCTTTCTTTATTGTATCAAAGGCTGAAGGAAGAGGATTCAACGCTCCAGGCAAAACAGGTTCCTGATTCGGCGGAACTTTCGCTGGCCATTAAAAAATTTGAGGTGAGCAAGGGAATGAAAGCAGATGGCAAGGTATCTGCCGCTCTCATTACAAAGCTCAATGACAACGATAAGGAGAAATTCATTCGTGTAGCCATGAATATGGACCGCTACAAGGACCTTCCTGCAATGCCTGACCAGTATTTATGGGTGAATCTTCCCAGCTATTATCTGCAGCTCCGTGACAGCGATACCGTAGTACTACGGTCAAGGATTGTAGTTGGAAAGCCATTGACACGAACGCCCATCATCACAAGCGCTATCAGCGACATGATCACTTATCCCAAGTGGACGATCCCTGAAAGCATCATCAAAAAAGAAGTGTTGCCGGGACTAAAGAAGGATTCGAGTTATACCATCAGGCGCGGATATAGTATCATTGATGACAACGGGAATGAAATCGATCCGCTTTCCATTAAATGGACAAAGTACAAGGACTATATTCCTTATAAAGTGGTGCAGGGAAGTGGTGATGACAATGCACTGGGTATTTTAAAGTTTAATTTTCCCAATAAATATTCGGTCTATCTACACGATACCAACCAGCGTTATCTTTTTAGTAAGACCAACAGGGCATTGAGTCATGGATGCGTGCGGGTGCAGGCCTGGGAAGAACTGGCTAAATACATTTTACGCAACGACAGTGTTTATTCGGTGAATGCTGTTCGTGTAGACTCTCTGGAGAACTGGTTGCAGACCAAGCAGAAAAGATATATTCCTGTACACAAGCCTATTCCTCTGTTCATCCGCTATTTTACCTGTGATGTGAAAGAAGGCCGTTTGACTTTTTACGAAGATATCTACGGCGAGGACAAGAGGATCAGAGAAAAGGTTTTCTCGGACAAATAATTCCTATGAGATATGCATTCCTCTGTATCGCCATTCTTTTTTTATTCAAGGTTCCGAAAGCGCAGCTGGTGCTGGCAAAAACAGACAGCGTTGCTACCCGTTCGTACAAAACCTCGAGGGTGATGTATGGAACTGCCAGTTATTATGCCGACAAGTTCAATGGAAGAGAAACTGCAAATGGAGAGGTTTATGATAGCAAGAAAATGACTGCTGCCTGCAATGTTCTTCCGATGGGAAGCTGGATCAAGGTCACCAACCTCACAAACAACCGAAGCGTCATTGTACGGACCAATGACCGCCTCCATATCCGGATGACGCGCATCGTTGACCTGAGCCGGAGTGCAGCAGAAAAGCTGGGATATATCGGCAAAGGACTTACGCACGTAAAGGTGGAAGTCCTTGAAAGAAAATAATTATATCATGTGTTTTGACCATGAATAAATATTTTCAGATATTTAGACCGTAGCCTTTATTTTTGTTGCGCTTAAACCAAACAACTCGGTATGAAGAAAATTCTTGCTTCATTATTCCTGTTTTCTTTCCTGTCTACTTTTGTACACGCACAAGATAATGGCATCAGGCCCCAGGCAATTGGGGTCAGCTTTTTTTTAAATGATTTTTCCAGTGCTGAAAGGCTTCGCACCACTTCTCTTTCTAAAGTTATAGCTGATAAAAATTGGGCTAAGTTCAATGAAATGGCGCCGGGCCTTGCCATCTCCTACTTTAAAGGATTGCAAAAGCATTTGGATTTTTCAAGTACGCTTGCTGCTTCATTTCTGGACTATCCTTTTCCCACGCGAGCGTCCAAAGGCAATGATAACCTGCTGCTGGAGGCTGATGCTTCTATAAACCTGAAAATGTTTTCGGATGACTATTGGTTCACACCTTATTTTTCTGCGGGAGTCGGTGGAAGCAAATATGAAAGTTTTTATGGAGCATTCATTCCTGTAGGCCTTGGGCTGAAGGTCAACTTCTTTGATGAAGCGGCCATCTTTACCAGTGCCCAATACCGCATCCCGGTTACATACGAGAATACCAATTATCACTTCATGTACAGCATTGGCGTTTCCGGAGTCATTGGAAAAACAAAGAAATAGTGAGGGGAAGCTGCTAGCTATTAGCTGTTAGCTGTTAGCTCAATGGAGTAGCCTTCGGCACGACAATTTTGTTTGTAGAAACAATTAAGATTAGTCTCTAAGAATTTAAGGGGATTGTTTATGCAATCCAATCCCTTCGAAATCTTAGTACACACGCTGCACGTAATAAGCAATCAGTTTGTCATCTTCGATCTACTAATATTTTCCCTGGTTGTGCTGTTCATGTTCCAGTAACAAAAAACGCGGCGAACCTCCATCATACTATTCCCAACCATTGCTCTCGCCGAAGCTACACAGGAGAAAGCCAGCAGCTAACAGCCAGCAGCTAGCAGCTCTCAGCTCTGAGCTCTCAGCTCCTTCTCATAAACCTTCCACTCACTATCAATTCCTTTCCGCCATTGGCATAAGAATAAAAACCTTCTCCTGTTTTTACTCCAAGTTTTTTTGCAGTAACCATGTTCACCAAAAGTGGGCAAGGTGCATACTTGGCCTGACCGAAGCCCTGATGCAAAACATTCAAAATACTAAGGCAAACATCGAGTCCGATGAAATCAGCCAATTGCAAGGGACCCATGGGGTGTGCCATTCCGAGTTTCATGACTGTATCGATTTCTTCAACACCCGCTACACCTTCATAAAAACTATAAATGGCTTCATTGATCATGGGCATAAGAATGCGGTTGGCAATAAATCCAGGATAATCATTGACTACGCAGGGTGTTTTCCCGAGACGCTTACTCAGTTCCACTACGGTTCTTGTAACTTCTTCCAGTGTTGCATAACCATTGATGATTTCCACCAGCTTCATTACCGGAACAGGGTTCATAAAATGCATGCCAATCACATGGTCTGGCCTGGAAGTAACTGAAGCAATTTTGGTAATGGAAATGGAAGATGTATTGGTGGCAAGGATGCAACCGGCAGGTGCGCTCTCGTCCATTTGTTTAAATATGTTCAGTTTCAGATCAATGTTTTCCGTTGCTGCTTCCACTATCAGTTGTGCCTGTGCTGCACCGCTGGCTACCGAATTATGTGTTCTGATATTTTTTAGGGTAGTTTCTTTTTGTTCGGCAGTGATTGTTCCTTTGCTCAATTGTCTGTCGAGGTTTTTGGTAATGGTGGTTAATGCTTTATTCAACTGTTCCTGCGATATATCAACCAGCGCAACAGAAAAATCAAACTGGGCAAATACGTGGGCAATTCCATTGCCCATGGTGCCCGCACCGATAACACAAATATTTTTCATAGCCGCAAACGTAAAGAAAAGCTGCTAGCTGAGAGCTGTTAGCTGCTAGCTTTTCATGATTGTAGCCTTCGGCGAGGACATTGTTGATTGTAGCTGAAGCGACGTGGCAGTCTTTGAGCTCGAGGAGATTGCTTCGCTCCGCTCGCAATGACGTTTAAACTAAAAAGCTTACCACAGTTCTCATACTGGCCTTAGGCAAGCATGTAGCTTACGTACTCGAATTATAATGTAAAGTCGAAACCTGTAGACGTCATTGCGAGCGGA
>JBJMLU010000192.1:0-20221 GCA_045805145.1 Flavisolibacter sp.
ATATTGAAACATCAGGGCATGATCACCGCCTCTCGGAGGTAGATGTTTATTACGATGGGAAAAAAATTCCTTTTGAAGACAATAGTTTCGATTCAGGTTTTTGCAGTGAGGTGATGGAACACGTATTCAATCCGGATGAAATCTTTTCTGAATTGTACAGGGTCTTAAAACCAGGAGGCCGTGCGCTTCTCACCGTTCCGTTTTGCTGGAACGAACACGAAATGCCATTCGATTATGCACGCTACACCAGTGTGGGTCTTGCCCATTTGTTGAAAAAACATGGATTTACCGTGATGGAGATCAGAAAATCAGGCAATTTTGCCCGTGTGTTATGGCAAATGTTGATCCTCTACATTTTTGATCTTTTTAAAAAACTCAACCGGGCCGGATATCTTCTGTCGCTTCTGTTCATTGTTCCTTTGAATGTACTCGGATTCGTTTTGCTACCGCTTGCGCCAAAGGACAGGTCCATGTTTTTCAATACCGTTATTGTAGTTGAAAAATCCAGCTTGTGATATGATCAGGAAAAGGCACATAGCATATATGATTTTCGTGGTCCTGGTATGTTATATCATCTCTCCCTGGTTTTTTGAGAAGAAACTTCTTTTTAATGAGCTGCTTTCCGCTACCGGCCTTTTTCTTTTCTGCTACAAGCGATTTAAAATGGGTTCTGACCTGATCAGCATCTGCATCCTTCTGCTGCTGGCCTGGGGAACTGTTCACCTCATAGTGTCGCTGGTGAGGGCCGACAGTATGTATTATTATCTGCGGAACACCGTGATCATTTATTCTGTATTTACATTTTTTATTGGCTATTATGGCTATCCATATTTAAGCGGCTTTGTTCGAAAATTCAGGACCCTGCTGCAGGTCTATATCATCAGTTTTCTTTTTTTACCAGTTTCACGATTTCTATTTGAGCGCTTCGGCATGTCCACCCTTTTTCCTTCACTTTTTAAAAAAATATCTAACCGCTGGATGCTGCCTGCACTGATTTTTCTCAATATCATTTACGCGTTTACTTATGCTTCGCTCACTTCCAGCATACTGGCCTGCTTTTATTTTTTTCTTCTCCTTGTTCCGGGCTACCGTTTTTTTAAACAGACCTGCTTTTTAGGGTTCCTGGTGTTTGCCTGTGTTTTTATTTATCTCATTCCCAATCTTAGTCTCATTGCTGTTCACTACAGCTACAAGAATAATTCCGCAATATGGCAGGTGATCCGTTCTAATCCTTTATTGTCGATCGATGGCAACAGTACCTGGCGTCTTGTGTTATGGAAACAGGTGATCATCGACAAATTTCCTTCCAATATTTTCGGGATGGGATTTGGCACTCCGCTGCTTCGCTATTTTCCCATTGAAGATTTTACAAAAGTGCCTTCGCTTCCTTACATCATTGGCGCACATAACTCATTTGTGTATTTGTTCGGAAGGCTGGGGATCGTGTACGTTATTCTTATGATCGCTATATACAGGAAAGTCTTTAAAGAATATTTTTATTTTAAACACTATTACTACAGTTCTAGAGGAATTTTTATTTTCTGGAGTTTCTTTGCCATCACCTTTATTGCCTTGTTCAATCCCACACTTGAATCTCCCATTTTTTCAGGAGCGTACTGGTTCTTCCTGGGATTACTGGCAAGGGTCATCATAAAAAGAGAGCAAACCATCCAATCCAATCCTTCCAAATAATATGAAAATCCTTTTTATCCATAACCGATACCAATACCAGGGAGGCGAAGATGCCATTCTTGAAGCCGAGGTGTCGTTATTGAAACAAAAAGGTCATGAACTGAGGGTGATCCGCTTCGACAATGAACAGATAAAGGGCGTGTTTTCTAAAATTACCACAGGCTTTCATTCTTTTTACAATCCGGTGTCTGCGAAGAAAGCGGAAGAAGTGATGAAGGATTTTACTCCGGACCTGGTGCACATTCACAACCTATTTTTCACTGCTTCTCCTTCGGTTCTTTTTAAAGCCCACCGGTTGAAAATTCCGGTAGTGATGACGCTTCATAATTACCGGCTGATATGTGCCAATGCCATGCTCTTGCGTGAAGAGAAGATCTGCGAACAATGCGTGCAGAAAATATTTCCGCTTGATGGGATCAGGCACAAATGCTATCGTTCGTCCTTTATGGAATCAGCACTGGTCACAGGCATAACCAGCTTGCATAAGGTTCTTTCCACCTGGCAAAACAAGGTCAGTCGTTACATCGTGCTGGCAGAATTCGCCAAAACGAGGATCCTGAATTCATCGCTTCGGATTGCGGAAGAAAAAATTTCTGTCAAACCAAATTTCGTTGCGGATCCCCAAAAAATACCTGACAGCAGGCAGGACTATTTTTTATTTGTAGGAAGGATCGCAAGTGGGAAAGGAGTTGAACTCCTGCTCCAGACTTTTTCTGCTCTCCCAGATCTGCGTCTCGTCATGGCCGGCGACGGACCCGACCGCGAGCGCCTGGAAACTGCAATAAGCCAGATTCCCAATGTTCAATACCTCGGGCAACAGCCCGCTGAAAAAATTCTGGAGTTGATGCGGCAATGTCGTGCGCTGGTCTTTCCATCAAACTGGTATGAAGGTCTTCCTACCGTGATCATTGAAGCATTTGCCACCGGAACTCCGGTAATTGCGTCGCGGCTGGGTGCCATGGCAGAAATGGTGGAACATGGATACAACGGCCTTCACTTCGAAGCCAACAACTCCGAAGATCTGAAAGAAAAATTAATTAGTCTGCCTCGCTATGGCGAAAAAATTTACCAGCAGGCCAGACTGAGTTATGAAAAAAAATATCATCCCGATGTACACTATAAAGCGATCCTCAGCATTTATCAACAAGCCATTGAAGCCAGGAAAAATGAAGAATGACAGGATCAGGATATTAAGTCTCGACATCAGCTCCTGTCGTTTTGACGAAGCACTGGAAGAAGTGAAGGACCGCGCGCGCCATCGCAGTCCGTCCTATGTTTGTTTTGCCAACGTGCATATGGTTGTAGAAGCGCATCATGATCCGGTATTTGCGCAAAAAGTAAACAACGCAACGCTCACGCTTCCCGATGGAGTTCCGCTGGTGAAGGCCGGTTCCATTCTTCACGGCAAACGGATGGAACGTATTGCAGGAATGGATTTCATGCCGCGGCTGATTCGTTCTATGAACCAGGATAAAAACCACAGCTACAAGATTTTTTTTTATGGATCTACTCCCGAGGTACTGGAACAACTGAAATCATACGTGGAACAAAATTTTTCCGGAGTGAAAATAGCAGGTTTCATTTCTCCGCCTTTCAGGCCCTTGTCCGAGGAAGAAACGGAGATGCATATGCGAAATATCAATGATTCAGGTGCCGAAGTGGTATTTGTAGGTCTCGGTTGTCCCAAACAGGAAAATTGGATGGCCGCAAATTACCGAAACATCAATGCCGTTCTTTTGGGGGTAGGTGGGGCTTTTTTAACCACAGCCGGTCTTCAAAAAAGAGCGCCACGATTCATGCAAAAAGCAGGCTTGGAATGGTTTTACAGGTTGCAGCAGGAGCCCAGGCGTTTGTTCAAAAGGTATTTGAAAACAAATAGCCGTTTTGTTGCCTTGCTCATGAAGGAAACCGCGAAAAAGTTTTTTTATGGAAGGAAGTGAAAAGCGATGGTGGCATGTGCTGAGAAATGAAGAAAAGGTATTCGCCTTTTTTTGTTCAGCCCTGATGGTGAGTTATATATTCTGGACCCTTCTGAACTCCATCCTCAGCCTGCTCTTCCTGGCATACTGGATCTTTTTTTCGGAGAAGGAATTTTCCTGGAAGTCGGCCAGGAGCAGATGGGTGATTCTGTTCTGTCTTCTATATTTCATGACGGTAGTGGGATGCTTTTATTCGGCGAACATGAAACATGCTTTATTCAAATTGCAGCAGCGGTCGGCGTTTTTGTTGTTCCCGGTTATTTTTGGAACGGTGGGCGTTCTTTCCACGCGTTTGTTAAGAAACTGTTTTCGCAGTTTCACCTCCGCCGTGCTTGCGGGCTGCGTTGTGTGTTTTGCAAAAGGAGTGTACGACTATCTAAAGACAGGGCACAAAGAAAGTCTCTTCGGTTACGATCTGGTAATTCTGAGGGATATGACTCCTTATACCTTCAGTCTTTGCTGCCTGCTTGCCATTTTATTTTTATTGCATACCCTATACCTCCGAAAAAAACATCAGGGTCAGTTCAGGTCATCAGATCTGGTGGAGCTTGTAATGGCGCTGGCCATTCTTTTCTCTTTATTGGTATTCGGCAACCGCAACATCCTTATGCTCACTTTTGGAATTTGTATTTTTTATGGCATCAGCGTCCTTTCACGGATTCGTCATAAAATATGGGCCGGACTTGTGATCATCGCTATTTTTGCAGGCGCCATCCGCGTCAATCCTTTTCTCAACCGCCAGTGGAATGAGCTCACCGATTTTTCCAGTCAAAACACGATCCAGTTGGACAAGGATGCTTCGCTGGGAAGATCATGGGGAGGAAAGCAACTTCGGTTGGCTATATGGAAGTGCAGCATGGATGTGATCCGGAGGCATTGGTTCAGCGGAGTAGGAACAGGTGATGCGCAGGATTCACTGCAGGCAGCCTATGAACAAAGAAAATTTTATTTTGCCTCGCGCTACAACCGGTATAATACGCACAATCAGTACCTGCAGGAGTTCGTGACCTATGGGATCGTTGGACTTTTGATTTTTGTGGTTTGTCTGGCAGCACCATTTTCTGTAAAATTTACTTATTCGCAAAGGCAGTTTTATTGGATCTTTCTGCTGGCATTTGCCCTGGCATGCATCACAGACACACCACTCGACCTGAACAAAGGCATCATCTGGTATGCCTTCTTCAATGCCCTTATTTTTTTTACTTATTATAATTATAAATTCAAGTCAACTAATGGAAACGCACAACCGGAATTCTGACGAGATCGACCTTGCTTATTTTTTCAAGCCACTCGGGAAGGGCCTCAGGAAGATCAACACTGCATTTGGAAACTACCTCGATAAACTGGGAAGAAATCTTTTCCTTTTCATTTTCATCTTCCTGGTGATTGCTGCTTTGGGTTATTGCCTTCGTTATATTCTTCCCAAATCGTATAGCGCCAACGCTGTTTTCGTTTCCTACAATCTGCCGGCAGGTTTTTGTTCAGAAATGGTCAACAACCTCAATGGTCTGATTAAGGATCATGAAAATGCTTCCATCCTCGCCACCGAATTGACTATCTCTCCCGCACAGGCTTCCTCGATACGTTCAGTTTCTTCGATGCAGATGGATAGCATTACTACCCTGGACCGGGAGGACACGACTGCATCGGCTTTTAAAATTCGTCTGATTGTGGGCGACTATCGCAACATTCCGGATATTCAGAAAGGACTCGAAAATTATCTGGAGAACAATAGTTTTGCACGGAAAAGAAAAGAAGCACACCTCAGAACACTCACCGATCTTCGTTCCGATCTTCTTACCCGGATCAATAACCTGGATAGTTTGAAAGCGATATTGAGCAGGAGTGTGGTACCCAGGAGCAGCGGACAGGGAATTATTCTGGGAGAGCCTGTGAGTCCCATTCAGGCCTATCAGGTACAGCGTGATTATTTCAAGCAGCTCAAAGACATCGAAGAGAAGCTCTCGCTGTTGCGAAACGTGGAAGTGGTGCAACCGTTTTTGCAAATCAGTACACCCAACTATCCAAATTTCTCGCGGTATTTTTTAATCAGCCTCATTATTGGTTTGGCTGTTGCACTGATTTTAACGCCTCTGTTTGGATGGCGCTAAATATTTTTGGAACCAATTCAATAGTTTTACAATCCACTAATTGAAAAGCCATGTCTAAAATTGCATTGATCACGGGGGTTACAGGTCAGGATGGTGCTTATCTCTCGGAGCTCTTGCTCAACAAGGGTTATGTGGTACATGGTATCAAAAGACGGAGTTCGCTTTTCAATACCGGAAGGATCGATCATTTGTACCAGGACCCTCATGAAAAGCACAGGAATTTTATTCTTCATTATGGAGACCTCACCGACAGTACCAATTTGATAAGGATCATCCAGGAAGTACAGCCGGATGAAATTTATAACCTGGGTGCCATGAGCCATGTGAAGGTCAGCTTCGACACACCGGAGTATACGGCCAATGCAGATGGAATTGGAACACTCAGAATTCTGGAAGCGGTGCGGCTGTTGAAACTGGAAAAGAAAACGAAAGTGTACCAGGCTTCTACTTCCGAATTGTATGGACTGGTGCAGGAAGTTCCTCAAAAAGAAAATACGCCTTTTTATCCCCGCTCACCTTATGCTGTTGCCAAGTTGTATGCCTACTGGATCACGGTCAATTACCGTGAAGCCTATGGGATCTATGCCTGCAATGGAATTTTGTTCAACCATGAGAGCCCGCTTCGCGGAGAAACTTTTGTAAGCCGTAAAATTACACGCGGCGTGGCACAGCTGGCCATGGGACTGGCTGATAAATTATACATGGGAAACCTGGATGCCAGACGCGATTGGGGACATGCAAAGGACTATGTGGAAGCGATGTGGATGATTTTGCAGCAAGACAAACCGGAAGACTATGTGATCGCCACTGGTGTTACTACATCGGTCAGGGATTTTATAAGAATGTGTTTTGAACAGGTAGGTGTAGAAATTGAATTCAGAGGCAAAGGATTGAATGAAACAGGCATCGTGCAATCCTGCACCAAAGATTATCAATTCAAGCAGGGACAGGAAGTGATCAGGATCGATCCGGCCTATTTCCGTCCAACGGAAGTTGACCTGCTGATGGGCGATGCGAGCAAGGCCCGAAAAATTGGATGGCAGCCAAAATACAATTTGCAGGAACTGATCACCGAAATGGTCGATGCTGATCTGCATTCGTTGAAACAGGAAAAACTTTTAATGGAGTCCGGTTTTCCCATCACAAGGCAGTATGAGTGAGATTGAAATCATGGAAAAAGAAAGCAAAATATATATTGCGGGGCACCGGGGAATGGTGGGTAGCGCACTTCTCCGGAAGCTTAAAGAAGAAGGATTTTCAAATTTTATTTTACGCAGTTCCTCGGAGCTTGATTTGACCAACCAGTCAGCGGTGGAAGATTTTTTCAAAAAAGAAAAACCCGATTATGTTTTTCTGGCTGCGGCAAAAGTGGGAGGCATCCTGGCGAATGACAGATTCCGGGCGCAGTTCATTTATGAAAACCTGATGATCCAGAATAATGTCATCCATCAGAGTTATCTGAGCGGTGTGCGAAAGCTTTTGTTTTTGGGTTCTTCCTGCATTTATCCCAAGTTGGCGCCTCAACCAATCCATGAAGATGCACTCTTGACCGGATTACTGGAGCCTACCAATGAACCCTATGCCATTGCCAAAATTGCTGGCATAAAAATGTGCGATGCTTACCGCAGTCAGTATGGTTGTCATTTCATTTCCGTGATGCCCGCCAATCTCTATGGGCCCAACGATAATTATGACCTTCAGAACAGTCATGTGCTTCCGGCGCTTATTCGCAAAATTCATGAAGCCAGGCAAAGCCAGGCGGAAACGGTAACTGTCTGGGGCAGCGGAACACCGAAAAGAGAATTCCTGCACGTAGATGATCTTGCAGATGCCTGTTATTTTTTAATGAACCATTACGACGAGCCCGGGCTGGTGAATATAGGTTCAGGTAAAGATATTTCGATCAGGGAACTGGCAGAATTGATCAGTGGCATTGTAGGCTACCAGGGTCAACTGATATTTGACACGAGCAAACCGGATGGTACGCCCAGAAAATTAATGGACGTAAGCAAACTGCAGGCATTGGGATGGAAGGCTTCTATTTCGCTGAAACAGGGAATTCAAAAAGTTTATGAAGACTATGTGAACACTGTAATGGCAATGCCGAATTAGATCAGAAGCTATTTGCAGTCCTGCTATTCATAAACATAACCAGGTGTGGCGGCAATCTGGATTCCTCTTTGTTTTTTATAGCAGTAAACAAGAAATTGATCGTACTGGTCAATCACATTTTGCCAGTTGAAATGCTCCTGCACTTGTAAATAATTATTTTCTATCCAGCAGGAATCGTCTTTTCCGTTGGGCGCTTCAATCAATTCTTTTACCTCGTTTGCGTCACGAAAATAATACGCGTTGTTTTTGAGAATAGCCTGGTTAAATTTATTTCCATGCGCGGCAATCAGGGTTTTGCTGGCCATGGCTTCGAGCAGGGAAGGATTGGTGCCGCCTACGCTGTGTCCATGAAAATAAATACTGGCATGTTTCCGAAGGGTGTCCACTACATCCTGGTCAAACAAAGGGCCAGCGAAGATGATGCGGCTATCATGACGGTATTTTGTCCAGATGGAACGACCATACGAGGTCTTCATGTTTCCGATGATCATGAATTTTCGACCAGAGGTAGACTCGTTAAATCCTTCCAGTACGGTATCAACATTATTCTCGGGCTCCATTCGGGCCATAAGCAAAAAATATTCACCGGGCTTTAATCCATACGCATTCAGGATGCCTTCTTTTTCTTCGCGGCTCAAACTGGCACCGTAAGGAATGTATTCACAGGCAAGTCCATATTCGCGTTGAAGATAATTGCGCATTTCGGTTGAATCCACAATGTGGAAATGACTGTGTTGAACCGCCAGCCTTTCCGCCTTTTTCAAAAAGCGCCGCACGGGCTTGCTGTACTTTGACCTTTGCCATTCCATTCCATCCATGTTGGAAACAATGATGGTGTTTCCCGGAAAGAACAAATGCCAGATGGAACTGCTGGTATATCCCATGAAAAGAATGAGGTCGAAATTTCTTTTTCTGGCGTCGAGAATGCACAGGAGGTCATAAACAAACTGTCCGGCAGTGCCAATCTTAAATTCCGGATCATAGCAGTGAATGAGGTGTACACCCTTCCAGGTCTTTTCCTGACAGGGATGGTTATGCGAATTATAGACAGATACATCATGCCCTTTTGCGGCGAGTCCTACAGAAAGCTGCTCGGTGGCTTGTTCAAAGCCTCCGTAATGATTCGGTATTCCTCGGGTGCCCAGGATCGCGATCTTCATGATGCTTTTGATTGAATGAAAGAATCCTGAACGATCAGTTGATATAATTCTTCAGCGGAACGGTCCCAGGAATATTCCTGCTCCACGCGGTGCGAAACTGCAGAAAGCTCCGTTTCATTTCTATTTCTTTCTACCATGCGAAGGAGTGCATTTTTGAAAATTTTTTCATCACAAGGATCAACATGGTCCTCACCGAAAAAAGAATAAGCCTTCATCGCCGTGGTGTTGGAACAAAGAACCGGAACGCGCGCAGCTGCAGCTTCCAGTGGCGGAATGCCAAATCCTTCGGCGATGGAGGGATATACAAAAACATCGGCAGACCGGTAGAATTGAAGCAGCTCCTCGTCGCCGACATCTTTTTTGAACACGATGAATTTGCGCACTTCAGGATCGAGCGTTTGCATCAATTGCTCGAGTTTATTTACCCGTAGTGAAGGATGGCCCACCATCAGCAGGGTATATCGTTTTTCATAGAGCTTCAGCTCCAGGAAAGAACGGATCAACAACAGGTGATTTTTTCTGGGTTCGATTCGGCTAACGTATAAAATAATTTTTTCAAAGCCGTATTTTTTTCTGGTTTCTTCTTTTGCCGCTGCATGATCATATCGTTCAAAAAAACGCGGAGACACTCCATTGGAAATGATTCGCGCCTTTCCTTCTTTCAATCGAAAAGAATTTTCTATTGAATGTTTTGAATAGGCCGAAGCAGTGGTTAAAATGTCGGCCTTGTGTGCCGAACGACGAAAAAATATTTTGCGTAACCAGGAGTAGAGAAAAGGAAATTCACCGGGATAGTCCATGAACAGTGCATCGTGCAGCGTTATGATCTGCCGGCAGTTTTTATAAACTAGTGCGAGGTATTGAAAATGCGCATAGTCGATGTGGTGTTTACGAATCAACCGTGGAATGTCGTAACAAAGCCTCAAAACAGGAGAGCGGCTGGAATATTTTAAGTAAACGATCCGGTCGTGTTCACCAAATACAGATTTCAGGTTTCCTGTATCATAAGCTCCGAAGTAAAGCAGCAGGTTTTCCTTATGAAGGAGACAGGAATAAATTTCCCTGATAAAACTGCGGGCGCCCTGGTGTTCTTTGTCGAAGAGGTGGGCATCTACAAAGATTCGGATGGGTGGACGCTGGATTTCTACAGGTATTCTGGTGGAGCGGATATGAGAAATAAAATGGTGCAACAGGCTTGTTGTATTGATTGAATCAGGATATTCGTGTAGATACGGTTGACATGGTGGGGAGGTTGCTTATGGTGTTGGGGTATTAAGGTATTAAGGTAGTAAGGAATTGGGAATTTGGAATTGGGAATTAGGGGAGAACAGATTTCTATGAAATCAACAGTCCCCGCCCGAACGTACCGTTCGGTACGGGCAGGCGTGAAATCCAAACTTAATCGTTGAAACCCGCGGTTCGGAAACGGCCTCACAGCTCACAACTCACAGCTACAAGCAAACAGCTTCTCTCAAATAATAATTCTATGATCCGACAGTTCGTCTCTTTGATTTTTTTTCTTTTTCTTTTTATTCAAACAAAAGCACAGATCGACAGCAGTCATTTCAACATGCTTCGCTGGCGCATGATCGGTCCGCACGGGGTGGAAGAACCCTGGCTGCCTGCGGAGTTCCATCTGAGCCAAATGTTTTTTATATCGGCGCTACGGATGGTGGTGTTTGGAAGACTACGGATTTTGGGCGTACCTGGAATCCCATTTTCGATGAGCAGTCTACAGGCTCCATTGGTGATATCGTGGTGGCACCTTCCAATCCAAGAGTAATTTATGTGGGCAGCGGAGAAGGATTGCAAAGACCCGATCTTTCTGTTGGAAATGGAATCTATAAATCAACCGACGAGGGAAAAACCTGGACCTGGCTCGGACTCAAAGATGTGCAACAAGTAGGTGGATTGGCCATTGACCCGCGAAATGAGAACCGTGTATTTGTTGCTGCACTCGGACATCCCTATGGTCCCAATGCCGAACGGGGTGTGTACCGCACCAACGATGGGGGCAAGACCTGGGAAAAGGTTTTGTACAAAGATGAAAACTCTGGTGCTATCCAGGTCATGCTCGACCCAAAAAATCCTGATATTGTTTACGCAGACCTATGGGCAGGAAGACAGGCTCCCTGGGAAAATGGTGCGTGGGACGGACCTGAGAGCGGACTATTTAAATCAACCGACGGAGGAACCACCTGGAAGAAACTAACGAATGGATTGCCCACAACACAACAAGGACTGGGAAGAATTGGATTTTGCATTGCACCTTCCGATCCCCATCGCATGTACGCAACTGTGGATGCAGGACAGCAGGGAGGAATTTATCGAAGCGATGATGCAGGAGAAACCTGGACGAGAATTCAAACGGATAACAGGTTGTGGGGTAGAGGAAGTGATTTTGCAGAAGTAAAAGTAGATCCTAAAAATTCCGACATCATTTACGATGCCAATGTGGTTACCTGGAAGTCGGTAGATGGAGGAAAGAGCTGGTCTGCTTTTCGTGGAGCTCCCGGCGGGGATGACTATCACCGCATCTGGATCAACCCGGACAATTCTGACATCATCCTCATTGCAAGCGACCAGGGAGCGATCGTGACTTTGAATGGAGGTCAAAGTTTTTCTTCCTGGTACAATCAGCCCACCGCTCAATTATATCATGTGAGCACAGACAATGCGTTTCCCTATAATGTTTACAGCGGACAACAGGAAAGTGGATCGGTGGGAATTGCTTCGCGTGGCAATGATGGAGCCATCACCTTTCGCGAGTGGCATCCGGTAGGCGCAGAAGAATACGGATATGTGGCAGCTGACCCGCTTGATCCAAATATTATTTACGGCGGAAAAATTTCCAGGTATGATAAAAGAACCGGTCAAACGCAGAACATCGCTCCTGAAGCCGTTCGCAGTGGCAAGTACCGGTTTCTGAGAACAGCACCTGTTCTTTTTTCACCACTTGATCCAAAGACTTTATTTTATGCAGGCAATGTATTGTTCAAAACCAGAGACGGAGGCAGAAACTGGCAGGTGATCAGTCCGGACCTAAGCAGGGAGAGTTGGGATATTCCTTCGAGTGTAGGAATTTACACCAGTCCTGAAATGAAATCCATGCCACGCAGAGGCGTGATCTATACCGTAGCACCCTCTTTCAAAGATGTTCAGACCATTTGGTGTGGCACGGATGATGGATTGATTCATCTTACCCGTGATGGTGGCAAGACCTGGAAAAACGTAACTCCGCCAGACATTAGTTCGTGGAGCAAGATCTCCATCATCGACGCAGGCCATTTTGATGCGTCAACTGCTTATGCTGCGGTGAACAGGATCAGGCTCGATGACCTGCATCCGCATATTTACCGCACCCATGATGGAGGAAAGAGCTGGAAAGAAATTATCAATGGACTGCCTGATGATCCGGTGAATGCGGTACGTGAAGACCCGGTGACAAAAGGTTTGCTGTATGCGGGAACAGAAAGGGCGGTCTATGTTTCGTTTGATGATGGAGAACACTGGCAATCGCTTCGGCTCAACATGCCAGCCACTTCTGTTCGTGACCTCGTGATCAAGGACGATGACCTGGCGATTGGAACACATGGCCGAAGCTTCTGGATACTGGATGATATCGCACCACTTCGTCAATTGGTATCTGCCAATACAGAAACAACAAGGCTTTTTCCACCACAACCTGCTATTCGTGTGCGGTGGAATATGAATACAGATACACCCTTGCCGCAGGAAGAACCGGCGGGAGAAAATCCTCCTGATGGGGCCATCATTGATTATTTTCTTTCCAACAATGCACAACAGGTTTCGCTTGAAGTCCTTGACAGCAAAGGCAAGATCATACGAAAATATTCGAACACGGATACTATGTATAAATTGCCTGCAGGAAATGTTCCTCCGTATTGGATCCGTCCGCAGCAAATCCTGCAAGCTTCGGCAGGAGCGCATCGCTTCCTCTGGGATCTTCATTACACGCCTTTGAACCTTCCGCCTACTTATCCCATTGCTGCGGTGTTTCAGAATACCGCTCCCGATCCTACTTCGCCCTGGGTGATGCCTGGCAGATATAGTGTAAGACTAACAGTAGATGGAAAAACTTATATGCAGAACCTGGATGTAAAAATGGATCCGAGGGTAAAGACTTCGCTGAAGGATCTTCAACAGCAGCATGATCTTTCACTGGAGGCCTATCGTTCGAGGCAACAGGTCATGGACATTTTACGGAGTGCAGAGAACATGAAGGGCGCGCCCGGGAAAAAATCACTTAGGCCCAATGCCATTGCCAATGCAGAGACCCAGAAACTGATCGCAGGAATAGATGGTTTTGTAAAGACGCAACCCGGGAATGTCTTTGCTTCTTTGTTTGATGTACTTCAGGATAATGATATGCCACCGACAACGCAGGTAGTGAATGGAATGAAGGAAGCAAGGTTGAGATTGCAGCAATTCGTGAAAGACTGGGAAGAATGGAGAAAGAAAGCGGGGAATGAGTAGTTTGGAGTCGGGAGTCGGGAGTTCAGAGTTCAGAGTTCAGAGTTCAAAGTTCAAAGTCGGTGTACTACGCGGCGGTTGGTACTACAGGTTGGCGGAGATTGCTTCGCTTCGCTCGCAATGACGTTCACCGGTTTCGAAATTGCATCATGATTCGAGTGCGTAACTTAGGATATGATTGCTTATATGTAAAACCTGGTATTTGATCTTACAAACAGTCTTTAATTTAAATACCTGATCCTGGCTGATCAAACTATTTTCTTGTCAAGCCCCTTTTTATGTGTAGATGGGCATTGCCAAGAAAATAGTTATCGAATAAACTGTAAGACGAGTTTAAACTTGCCTTACAGTGTCCGTAAGGTCAAATAGTAACTATTACAGCTTATACTATGTGTGAACGTCTTACACCTTCAACTTTAAGCTCACCTCGAACCGAGTAGTAACCACATTGATCTACGTCATTGCGAGCGAAGCGAAGCAATCTCGTCGAACTGTTAGGTTGCTTCACTTACAATGCCGCCCTGCTTTATGAATAGTTCATGTTTATGAATAACTGAAAAAAGGGAATCTATTTTAGTTTTAGTTTTAGCTTTTGAACGATGAATTTTCACTTCTTCGTGTATGCAAAAAGATATTTTATTTGAGGAAACGCAGGCGGTGGGCAACAAGACCATGAGGCAGTTTTTCCTGGTTACTTCTTTTCTGTTTGTTTTGGCTTTGCTCGTTAACCTCGTCATCCAAAAAGGACAAATCTCTAACTTGACACGTGTGCTGACCGCAGGATTATTGTTTTTGTCCCTGGCAACCATTGTTATCAATGTCAGGCTGGTAACCAGAATCAGGAAAGACGGAATTTATGTTCGTTACCAGCCTTTTCAAGCTTCCTTTATTCGTTTTGGATGGAATGAAATTGAAGGAGTCTACATCAGGGAATACAATGCAGTTTTAGAATACAACGGCTGGGGAATCAAGACCGGTATTGCCGGAAGATCCTACACAGCAGGCGGAAACACTGGCCTTCAGCTGGAACTTCGCAATGGAACCCGTGTGCTGATTGGCACCCGCCAGCCAGAGAAATTACAACAGCTGATTACATCATTAATGGGATAATTCCAGCTTATTAAAAATAACTCATTCAGTTAAAAACAGGAACCATTCTATTTGTCGTCTGAATCCAAACTTTAGTACCTGGAATGTTTTGAGCCAGCTTATCGCATTTCAATTTGTAGAAAGTACCACGCTACTATCGCTGCAAGCAACGCGTTCCGCACATTCACATTATTTGGTACTATAAGCAAAACCATCTCGTCTTCATTTTGAAGCCTTCAACTGCTCTTGATTATTTCCAACTCATTGACCCTAATCGACTGACTCCGAACTCCGACCCGATTACTTAACAATACTTTTCGCATTTAGGCTTTTAACTGGGAGAATAAATTTCGATCTTGTAAGAGCAAGTGGGTGGTACTCGTGCGATTGGTTCCCGAAACACCTGGTTATGAAAACTGTTCTACTAAAAATCCTTTTCTTTTCGCTGGCATTTACTGCCTGCACTTCAACACGCATTAGCTGCCAGTCTGCCAATGATAATCTGCTGAATTCCGCGGTGCCGGATGAACCTCCAATTGCAGCGGATCAAAAGCCTTCGTCGCTGATGGACCTACCGCAAACAGAGAACGGTGGCTTTGTTCTGAAACCTGGTTTTTATGAGGCAGAATTCAAAACTTATTGTCTGCAACCAGGTACGCCTGATCCACATCAGGGAGATGCCTATTTACAGGGGCCGATGTCCGGACACCGCAAAGAGATTGTGGAATCCATTCTTCTGCATTCGCGCGACCACCAGGATATGGACCAGAGGAATATCCAACTGCTTCTTTGGGCGGTAGTGAGCGGTTCCGATTTCAACAGTCTTTCCTATGAAGTGCAGAATGATGCACGCGTACTGCTTACACCAAAGCAGATCTTTGAACTCCAGGGCGGAGTGATGGGCGTCATCAGGAATGTGTCTAGTTCCACCGGACTGCTTAATGCCAACGATGATATTCGCCGCCTCTTTCAGACAAGTGTCAATTCTTATGAAGCTTATGAAAGGATTGCAGTGCTGCAGGAACAATCCAAAGTCATTAAAAAATCCGCGAAATACGACCAATGGTACCGGCAAAAAGAAAACTATTATGTCCGCTATTTTCCGGAGAGCTACAAGAAGGTGAGGATCCAGTTGTATGTACCAGATGGACTGCTGGACTCCAGCAACAAAAGGAACAATGAATATCTTGTGTATGATCCAACCGGACAACAGGCCATACCTGCATTTACCAATGCGCAGCGACTTGGTATTGGAGCGCCCATGATCAATATTCTAAGAGAGATTATCCGTATCAACCGGCCACCTGCTCCTCCGAAAAAAGTTTCGAAGAAAACGGACAATTCATCTCTCTAACAAAATATTTTACATGGGGTTTACCTTCATAAACTCAGAAGGATTTTCGACGTGCGTCTAAAATCATGGGGTGTTAACAGGGTCCTTTGATCTAAGGATGTAAATTCCGTCATTCATCTTAATAGGGAAGACCGGACAAAAGTTTCAAACTTCTTGAATTGTTGGTAGAGATGAAAAGGTTCAGCCAATTCGTCGAGACCTATCTTTTTTTCACATACTCCAGAATATCGCCGGGTTGGCAATCCAGCGCCTTACAAATTGCCTCCAGAGTACTGAATCGAACAGCTTTTGCTTTTCCCGTTTTCAATATGGAAAGATTGGCCAGGGTGAGGTCTACTTTTTCCGAGAGCTCATTGAGTGACATTTTTCTTTTGGCCATCATCACGTCGAGGTTTACAATTATGGGCATGATTATACGGTTAGTTCATTTTCGGTTTGGATTTCAACACCTCTTTTAAAAATTTGTGCGATGACAAAGACCACTCCGGCGAGAAAAATAAATTCTCCGGAGATCAGGTTTTCCCTTAGCCCAGAAACCTGTTTCATCAACCAGGCGCTTTGCAAATTGAATATCATGGCCAGCACCCAGGTAGCTAGCATGAAATAACTGATTTGTTCCAGCACCTTCGACAGTTCGGCCGTGAATGGATTGGACAGTTTGATCCTCGATAGTGCCCTGATGACCAGAAAGGCGATGTACCCCTGAAGTACGAACAAGGCAATCATCAAACAAACATTCAGGTTGTAGTGAAAAAAACTGTACTGCCTTAAGCCATAAAGGTCTAATCCGCTGTACAGGTTTTTTGATCCCTCAGGATTAAACATGCTGATGCAATAACTAATGAGGATGGCTCCCGCCTTTATCATAAGCCCGATGAATGTGATCCAGCTTAAAACATTCATCGCGGCGAGAAGTTTTTGTGTTTTTGTTCTCATAAACAATAGTTTGTTTTTAATGAGAGGCAAATATAGATAAATATTTATCGAAAAACAATAAATATTTATCAAAAAGAGACAAAAATTTAGAATTGGATGTAAATCAGGAAGTTGGCTTTCAAAAAAATTTTCTGGAGGATGGCTCAATGATTTTAAAAAGATCATTGAAGAAATAAAAAAGAAAATCCGATCAGTTCTGAAAGTCCCCAACCATCAAACATGATCGGACATATTATTTCTATTGGGTCAACAAAGCTTTGTATGGAGGTCAAACACTGTGCGGAATACATTGGCTTTCTTCTTCCTGATGAATCAGGATCACATGCCTGGCCGAATGTAAATTCGGGACGATTGATAATTTTTATAGACTCCTTGTTCTCTCCCAATTCCAAATTCCTAATTCCCAATTCCAAATTCCAAATTCCCAATTCCCAATTCCTCCCTACTATTCTTCATCATTGGCTTTTAAAAACGCAGCTCTTCTTGGGGCAGGAAAAGGAATGTTGCCCTTGATCGCATGCCAGAGAACGATATTGAATTCAAGATCAGGAACGGCATCTTCCCTACTGAGGTCAAACTTTTCAGAACGTCTTTGCCATTCGTTCAATGCCACATTTTTATTCTGAATGTCCACATTGAGTGGAAGTGCATGAAAAGGTTTTGGGTCGGGCATAGAAGAAAAACAATCTCTCATTGGTGTAGCGGCTGCATCATACTGAGTCATCGGTGGAAGCCCCAGAATCAGTTCGATGGTTTTTACAATTGAAGTAGTGGAATACATCGTGTGATCCACGAATCCTCTTTTCACCATTCCTCCCGCGATGTAAGCGGTGGTTCGGTGTGCATCTACGTGATCGGCTCCGTTTTGTGCATCGTCTTCTACAATAAACACGACACTTTCATTCCAGATGGATGATTCACTGAGATGTTCGATGAACATACCCACGGCCAGGTCGTTGTCGGCAACATGAGCAAAAGGAGTAGGCCTGTTCTTCCGCAATCCTTCCGTATGATCATTGATCAAACGAAGTGTATTGAGCTGAGGAACTTTTCCAACGCGCACCAGGGAATCAAATTCTCTTTTCCATTGATTAACCCTGGTGGTATCGCGAACGGTTTGATCCCAACTGGTGTAATAAGGACAAAAATGATTTTCGAGTACAGGAATATTTGCTTTGTAGTCATCGGCGAATTCACCATAGGTACGATAGCTCACGCCGTTTCTTTTGCAGTTGTCCCAGATAAATCCATTCTTGTTATTGGCAATGGCACGATTTCCTTCCGCATCATAATTGCCACCTCTTCCTCCATAGCTTGTAGGCCAGGTTTTT
The DNA here is from genome assembly GCA_045805145.1 of Flavisolibacter sp. GTDB lineage: Bacteria > Bacteroidota > Bacteroidia > Chitinophagales > Chitinophagaceae > Flavisolibacter. The sequence goes on from JBJMLU010000192.1 coordinate 18,259, forward strand.
TCCAGATAGTCCGTGGCATAAGCGCCCAGGCTCCAATTGTGGCCGTCTGCGCTGACTTCTGCATCACAGTAAAAATTATCGAGCAGTACAAATTGTCTGGCAACCGCATGCTGGTTGGGTGTGATCTTTTCGCCAAATAAAACCAGCGTGGGATCGCCATTGCCTTCTTTCATATCACCAAGTACCTGGTCGTAGGTCCGGTTTTCTTTGATGATGTAGAAGACATGTTTTATCGGAGATTTTTCCCCCTGCTTTGAAGGCACCGGATTAGAATTTGCTTCAGGCCAGGAATCATTTTTCTTTTTGTAAGGTGTATTGGCATACACCATTTGTGAATATTGGGCCATTTGTTTGTCGGAAGGAATATCAATGATGCTCAGGGTGCCTTTGAACAAGCCCCCGATGTATTGAACCTTGCGTGGTTTTGTGGTATCGCCGTGCTGATAGGTCACCTCTTCATTCCTGCCTACCGGGTTGGGCCCATAAGGATTGGGAAGGGAGGTAAATCCCTTTCCATTCGTTACATAAATTTTTCTTCCGATCAATTTTACATTGGTGGGATACCAGCCTACAGGAATAAATCCTTTGGATTTGCTTTCTCCTCTCTTGCTCAGGTCAAAAACAGCAAGACAATTATTATCGGCATTGGCAATGTAAATCGTTTTTTCATCTTCGCTCAGTGCGAGTCCATTGGTAGTGGACCCACTTGGTGATGCGGGATAGAGTGCGGCATCCAGGGTTTCGATGACCTGTTGCTGCTTCGTATCAATTACAGAAACCGTGTTATCGTTGGCATTGGCCACATAAAGCAGGCTGCCTGCTTTGTTCAGGCAAAGTTCATTGGGGTGATCACCTACGACAATTCGATTGATGATGGATTTTTTTTGCGTATCATAAACCAGCACATGGGCGCATCCCCAGCAACTGATATAGAGTAATTTTTTGTCCGGCGAAAGCAGGCAGCTATAACCTTCTCCACCCAGGAAAACCGAATCTGTTTTTTGTTTCGTTTGAAGGTTAAGCAAATACAGTCCATTGTTTTCCTTGGTGACTACATAGAGAATTTGTTTTTTTTCATCGATATCAAAACCGGCAGGAGAAATTGTTACCGGCCATTTTTCACCCAGGGAAATGCTATCAGACAGCCGCAATTTCTGATTGACGATCTTGTATTTTAAAATGCGGTTGTCGTTTCCGCCCGATGCATAGAGATATTGATCCTTGTCGCTGAACTTGAGTCCATACCAGCTTTCGGGAATGATGATTTCGTCCAGAATTTTTTCTTTCACCACATCGATCAACTGAATGGACTGGGTACTCTGCCCGTTGTTGGTCACCGCAATCCATTTGCGGGAAGCAGAAACTGCCATGTTTAATGGAAGGTCGCCCAGGGGAAGACTTTTTCCGGCAGGAGAGAGGCTCCATCCATTGGGCAAAAGCACTTTGCCATTTATTTTTCCTGGTTTCTTTTCCATTTGAGCATGTGGCGCAAAAGCGCTGAAAAGAAGTAATAGGGTGAGAAGTTTTTTCATGGGCTAAAATTAGGGAGAAGTTGGTAGTTGAATACCTGCCGGGTAGAGGGGATAGAAAGAATATTAACTTTGGTTTTTTAAACCTGTTTTTTAGAGGAGATCATTCTTTACTCATTCGCTACAGGTATCGAGCAGTTTCATATTCGTATATCTTTAATTCGAAGATGCCAAGGGCGTTGTGTTCCCCCGTCTTGTGAGTTTTTGCGGTGATGTTAATGAATGATTCTGGTTTTATTGTTTTGGAGCGCCTTACTGTTCGTCAGTGTACTACAAGGCGGTCTTGGGCCTGGTGCTCGCTTCGCTTGCAAGGAGATTGCCGCGCTTCGCTCGCAATGACGCCAAATCGAAAATGCATTACTGTTTCGATTATACTTCTCAAGTTATTGCGTAAGTAACACCTTTTAAGTTATTGCGTAAGTAATACCTTTTAA
>JBJMLU010000193.1:0-11129 GCA_045805145.1 Flavisolibacter sp.
AAATTCCGGCCAACTTCGTTATCTTTTGAATTCTTATGAAAAAACTATCTGACTGGTGAAAGAGAGAAAGCTACAGCCATGCAACTCATGGCAGGTCCAAGGGGAGTCCGTTATAAGGGGCTGCCTGTTCCGCTTTAACAAGTATGGCATCTGTCATCCCGTTCACCAATATCCAAAGATAAAACAGCTGCTTACAGTGCTGCTGGTTTTAACAAGCTTCTGCGCAGTTCACGCTCAGTCCTATACAGTTCATTTTAACCGGGTAGACAGCAGCAAAGAACAGAATGTGGTGCTTCAATCTTCATTCGCTTCAAAAAACGAAGCGGGATTGTATATTCTACGTCTTCCGGCACTGCTTCGAACGAAAGGATACATCACAGCATCGGTGGACAGCATACGATATGATTCCCTGTCGGCAGAAGTAAGTTTGTATCTGGGTGAACAATACCGCTGGACGAAAGTGAACACCAGAAAAGAAGATGAAGAACTATTGCAGTTGGTTCACTGGCCTTCACAAATATTTTCAGGGCCTGTTGACTATCCACTCATTCAAACCTGGGAACAAAGAATACTCGATCACCTGGAAGAACGTGGCCATCCATTTGGAAAAGTTTTTCTCGACAGCATGAATATCGAAGGAGACGGGCTGAGTGCAACATTGAAAATTATTCCAGGACCGGTTTACAAAATTGATAGTATCGTTATCCACGGCGATGCACATGTGACCAATGAATTCCTGCAGCGCTATCTTGATCTTCCGAACGGAAGTCCATACAACAGAAAAAAACTGGATGGCATTTCGAAAAAACTTTCTGCGCTCAGTTATATCCAGGAAGAAAAATCCGCTGATCTTTCCCTCCTCGGTACAGGATCGGTGCTGAACCTCTATCTCAAAGCAAGGAAGACGAGTCAGGTCAATGTGCTCATAGGCTTTCATCCCAACAGCGACCAGCTTTCGGGAAGTAAAATGCTGATCACAGCAGACGTGAATGTGCTTTTACGCAATACATTTGGCTCGGGAGAAACTGTTGGACTGGTGTGGCAACAGTTGCAGCAAAAATCACCCAGGCTGAATCTGCTTTACGATCAACCGTATGCATTTCATTCTCCTTTCGGATTGAATTTTTCTCTGGACATGTACAAAAAGGATAGTTCCTTTCTCAACATCAATATGAACCTCGGTACCAGTTACCGGCTGCAGGAAAAACAGACCCTCAGTGTCTTTCTTCAAAGACGGCAAAGCATTGTAAGCGATATAAACACCGAGACCGTGATGATCACCAAGCAACTTCCCCCGGAGGCCGATGTGAGTTCGCTGAACCTTGGCATCGGTTATGATTTTTACAATACCGATATACGTTTCAATCCACGAAAGGGAAATGAATTTTTCGTGACCAGTACTGCCGGATCAAAAAAAATCAGGAAGAACAATGAGATCGTAGACCTTGTTGATCCTTCTGATCCATCTTATGATTATGAAAAACTATACGACACGGTGAAACTCCATGCCTATCAGTTTAGAATTGTTACTACTGCTGCGCACTTTCTTCCCCTGGGAACTCAAAGCACCATCAAGCTCGGTTTCAGTGGAGGCATTTATCAGAGTGAAAATTATTTCAGGAATGAATTGTTTCAGATTGGTGGGATTAAATTGCTCAGAGGATTTGATGAAGAGAGTCAGTACGTATCACAATATGCTATTGGAACTATTGAATACAGATACCGGTTGGGATTGAATTCTTATTTCTTTGGTTTTGCCGACGGAGGTTGGGGGAAACACTTATTGGAAACCGTACAGTATCATCGTTATTTTGGAACAGGCGTGGGTTTATCTTTTGAAACCAAAGCAGGCATAGTGAACCTGGCCTGGGCCGTAGGCAAACGCGATGATACACAACTGAATCTTCGGCAATCAAAAGTTCATATTGGCTTTGCCAGTTATTTCTGAAACCAGTCTGCCTATTTTTGTACCTCATGCTGAAATATCTTGTACTCATATCCATACTGTTGTGTTCTTCTTTGTTGAGGGCGCAGGATAGTTCTGTTCAGTTGCCGCCAGATACGAGTCAGCAGGTTGTGAAGCCTGTTGTGAAAAAGCATTTTCCCAAAAAACCTGTGGTCAAAAAAGATTCAACGGCAACAGTTGATTCCATGAACCGTTTCAGAACTACCGGTTTCTTAACTCCGGGCATCATTGTCGATGCAGACAGTCTTCGAAACCTCTATCATCCTTTTTATCGTTTTACTGATCCTGTCCGCTATTCTGTTACCATCAAGCAGTGGAGAGGAAAGGAAGCTGTGTTTTATTCCATCATGGCTCTCCTCATTATTTTCGCCCTGATCAAAAATGGATTTAACCGTTACATACGTGACCTGGTGAAGATTTTTTTCAGGACCACGGCAAAGCAAAGGCAGATCCGGGAGCAGTTGATGGAAAGTCCTTTGCCTTCGCTGATGCTGAATGGATTTTTCCTGCTCAGCACAGGAATGTTTCTTGCACTATTGCTGCAATATTTTAAACTGGGACTTCAATTTAATTTCTGGGCTTTGTTCTCTTATTGTGTGGTGGGGCTCTTGGCAATTTATACTGTGAAATTCATTTCGCTCAAATTTCTTGGCTGGATCTTCCAGGTTTCTGACGCCATCGATTCTTATGTTTTCGTAGTATTCAGCACCAATAAAATTATTGGTATCGCGCTGTTGCCATTTGTGGTGGTGTTGGCTTTTTCGCATGGCATGCTCAATGAGATGGCTATGTCGCTCAGTATTTTTGTCGTTCTTGCTTTATATGCCTATCGTTTTTTTCTTTCTTATGTCTCCATTCATCGTCAGGTTCAAATGAGTTTTTTTCATTTTTTTCTTTACCTGATGGCATTTGAGCTGGCCCCCCTGTTATTGATTAACAAACTGTTGTTTAGATTATTGGGAGAAACGTATTAAATTTGCGCAACGATAGCCGAAGCACACCATATGTTAAAACACGGGGTTAAGGCCGCTACGGCGGTCCCAAATAAAAAAAAGGTCTTGATTACCCAGCCAAGACCGGACAGTGAGAAATCACCTTATTTTGAGTTGAGCAGGAAGTTTGATGTGGAATTGGATTTTCATCCTTTCATCCGTCTGGAAGCTATCCCCGCCAAAGAATTCCGCAAACAAAAGATTGATATCCAAACCCATACCGCAGTAATTTTTACCAGCAGAAACGCCATCGATCACTTCTTCAGGGTGTGCGAAGAAATGAAAGTAAGTGTGTCGCAGGACACCAAATATTTCTGCATCACGGAAGCGGTTGCCCTTTATCTTCAAAAATTCATTCTTTACCGCAAGCGTAAGGTTTTTTATGGTGCCGATGGCAGCAACAAAAGCCTTTTTGATGTGATCAATAAGCATAAGACCAACGAGAAGTTCCTTTATGTATGTTCGGAGAATCAGCAGGATAGCGAGATTACCGGATGGCTCAAGAGCAATAACTGCACTTTTTCTCTGGCTTTTATGTACCGGACGGCCAGCAATGATGTAAAAGATATTCTTACCAACAACGAATATGATGTGATCTGTTTCTTTACACCCAGCGGTGTGAAGAGCTTATTCGACAATGTTCCCAAGTTCAAGCAGAATGGGACCGTGATCGGCGCTTTTGGAAACAATACTTCCAAAGCTATTGAAGATGCAGGTCTCAAACTAGGAATTAAAGCTCCGGAACCCCAGGCACCCTCCATGGTAGCCGCACTGGAAAGATTCCTGAACGGCGAAAAGAAAAAATAGGCCTCTCAGTTGAAAATAAAACTCCAGCGAACATCGAAATACACGGTGATCTGTTCGGATTGATTGTCCAGTTCTCCCTCATATACGGGGCCCAAAGTCAGATTGAAAAGTATTTTGTTACCTAAGGCTCTGTTGAATCCCCACACCGGCCCGGTTATCAGTATGCGGGTATTGGCAGTGAGATAGTCTTTTACACCAATGGGTCGAAAAGTATAGAGAAGCAAATAACCTGCATAGTTTACCCCATTGTTCCTGATATCCTTATTCCTTTCTAATCTCTTCTGGTAGTTATAGTAAAAACGATACTCTGCGGAAACTGCCGGGCTCCAACCCAACTTCGTGTGGCTTGGTGCGAATGACGCGGGATCGAAATCCTCATACAAAAGCGGCATCAATCCTGCTCTGAATTGAATTGTTTGAGTTTTGGCAGTTTTGAGTTCGGCGCCTAGTTGCACACCTGAGAATCCCAGGTCAAGGGTACCAAGGGTCCTTGTCTCGGGAACAAATTCCGTTTGCGCTTGAGAAAGGATGGGGAGGAGAAACACAGAAACGAGAAATCCGAATTTCATAAAGTCAGTCTTTGGCTCCAAGATAATTAATAAGGCTTCATTTTTGTGTTGCCAATTCAACATTTTTACAATGACGTCTCACACCAACCGGCTTTCCAAAGAAACAAGTCCTTATCTGTTGCAACATGCCCACAATCCGGTTGACTGGTATCCCTGGGGCGAAGAGGCATTTGAAAAAGCTCAAAAAGAAGATAAGCCGATTCTCGTCAGCATTGGCTATTCTGCCTGTCACTGGTGTCATGTGATGGAAAGGGAAAGTTTTGAAAACCCCGACACTGCGGCACTGATGAATGAACACTTCGTGAATATTAAAGTTGACCGCGAAGAGCGGCCCGACGTGGACCATATCTACATGGATGCGGTGCAGGCCATCAGCGGGAGTGGAGGATGGCCCTTGAATGTTTTTCTAACCCCCGACCGCAAACCCTTTTACGGAGGTACTTATTTTCCCCCTTCAAGAGTGTACAACCGTTCTTCCTGGACCGAGGTGCTTCAGGCTATTTCCAGGGCCTATCGTGAAAACAAAAACGATGTGGAAACTCAAGCCGGCAATCTGACCGAGCACCTGCGCATGTCCAATGGTTTTGGTGCGGTATTGAGCAAAGAATCCTTTGGCCAGCAACATGTAGAACAGGCATTTCATAGCATCATGAAAACGGCTGACGCCATTTGGGGCGGTTTTGGCAAGGCTCCGAAATTTCCGCAAAGTTTTACCATCAACTTTCTTCTTGATTATGGTTTCCTCGAGCAAAAAGAGGAAGCATTGAAACAGGCGACGCTTAGTCTGGACAAGATGCTGCAGGGCGGAATCTATGATCAATTGGGAGGAGGCTTTGCCCGCTATTCCACCGATGATCAATGGCTGGCCCCTCATTTTGAAAAAATGCTTTACGACAATGCCCTTCTGATAACAACACTGTCTTCTGCTTATCAACTGACTGGCAACAAGATATACCTCTCTGTGATAGAAGAGACATTGGATTTTATTGAGCACGAATTAATGCAGGAAGAAGGTGGATTTTTCAGCGCGTTTGATGCAGACAGTGAAGGGGAGGAAGGAAGGTTTTATGTGTGGGATGAATCGGAAGTGAAGGAAGTACTGGGTGAAGATGCAGGTCTTTTTTCCGAATATTTTGACGTCACCGAAAAAGGAAATTGGGAAGGAAAAAATATTCTTTGGATCAGAACACCCCTGAAAGACTTTGCACGTGCAAGAAACCTTGATCCGGCAGAACTGCAGTCAAAGCTGCATGAGGGGAAGAAAAAACTCTTTCAGAAAAGATCGCAACGGGTTCGCCCGGCACTCGACGACAAGGTGCTGCTTGGCTGGAATGCTTTAATGAACAGGGCGTTCAGCAAAGCTTATGCGGCCACTGGAAATCCTCATTACCGTGATCTAGCCCTCAAAAATATGCAGTTCCTCCTGAAGGCTTTTTCCAAAACCGATGGAAGGATGCATCACAGCTGGAAGGAAGGGAAGGCCAGGCATCCGGCTTTTCTGGACGACTATGCATTTCTCATTGCTGCTCTTTTGGATCTATCGGAGGTTACCGCTGAATATGGGTATCTTGGGGAAGCCAGCGGATTAACAGAAAAGGTTCTGGAAGATTTTGCGGACGAGGCATCGCCATTTTTTTATTTTACGTATTCACTTCAGACCGACATACCGGTTCGCAAAAAAGAACTCTATGATGGAGCCACGCCATCAGGCAATTCGGTGATGGCAGCAAACCTCCACCGCCTTTCGATCCTGTTGGACAGAAAAGACTGGGGCCAAAAGGCAGCGGAGATGGTGAACGCAACTGGCGAACTGGCAGTCAAGTACCCCGGCTCTTTTGGAATCTGGCTTTCCCTGCTTTATGAAATGATACGCGGAACCTCTGAAATCGCATTGGTTGGAAAGGGTTGGAAGGAGGGTATGAAAGAGCTCCTCAAATGCTTTATTCCACACCGCCTGATCATGGCTTCGCAAGGACCGGACAATTCTTACCCTTTACTGGCTGATAAAACTGATTCTCAGGAACTTCTTTTCTATCTGTGCCGAAATTATGCCTGCCTTCAGCCGGTGGGAAAAATGGAGGATTTTTTACCCTTAATTCACTCTAAATAATTTTAAATCATATACAATATCTTGGTTTAAACCACCGTTACTGTGGATGGGCCAAAAAAACATTTTGGAACTTGGAAATGAGAAAAATTAATTATAACCTTGTGTTACCGTTTATTTCAAAACGTAATAAATGCCCAATACCCTCGAGTATGAAAATGAAAAACCATTACTACACCGTAGCCGCCCTTGCAACGCTGGTGCTTGCAAGCTGCAGTTTTAGCAAAAACAAAGGCGGAAGTTTACCCAACGATGGTCAGCTCCACGGTATAGCACCCGGTAGCCGTTATACGTTACCTAAGCCTCCAGGCATGGTGTTTATCCCTCAAGGAACTTTCCATATGGGTCCGAGCGATGAAGATCCTGCTTATGCCTTCAGCGCCCGCAATCGTTCCATTTCCATTAGCGGTTTCTGGATGGATGCAACAGAGATCACCAACAATGAATATCGTCAATTTGTTCATTGGGTGAGAGACTCTATTGCTGCCAAGAAGATGGGCTATGTGAAAGCCGATGGTGATGGCAATGAACACGTTGATTGGGTGAAAATGAAGACCGTTAAGTGGACTGATCCCAAAATTCTTGAGCAACTTTCCGACCTGATCCTGCCTCCCGAAGATCGCATCTTTGGTAAAAAAGAGATCGACCCTGCCAAAATGGTTTACCAGGTAGAGCGTTTCGACCTCAAAGAAGCAGCGAAAAGGGAGAATGCCAATAAACCCCGCTCCAGCTTTATCGAGAGATTCCCTGTGAAGATCTATCCTGATACACTGGTTTGGATCCGCGACTTTTCTTACTCGTACAACGAGCCGATGACCAAACGCTATTTCTCTCACCCTGCCTTCGGAAACTATCCGGTTGTAGGTGTGAACTGGAAAATGGCTGATGCGTTCTGTAACTGGAGAACCCAGTACCTGAACTCTTGGCTCGACTCCAAAAAGAGAGTACAGGAATCAGATTTCCGTTTGCCTACAGAAGGACAGTGGGAGTATGCAGCACGCGGTGGTCGTTCACAATCTATGTTCCCCTGGGGTAACTACTACCTGAGAAATAAAAAGGGTTGCCTGTTGGCCAACTTCAAGCCTGGCCGTGGTAACTATCCTGAGGATGGCGGTTTCTATACGGTTCGTGCCGATGCTTACTGGCCTAATGATTATGGTCTGTATTGCATGGCCGGTAACGTAGCCGAGTGGACTTCATCCATCTATTACGAAGGTTCCTATACATTCCAGCACGACATGAACCCTGATGTGCGTTGGAATGCCAAGGACTCCGATCCTCCCAAGATGAAGCGTAAGGTAATTCGTGGCGGAAGCTGGAAAGACGTGGGTTATTACCTGCAAACCGGTACCCGTACTTACGAGTATCAGGATTCTACGAAGTCGTACATCGGCTTCCGTACGGTAATCGACCTGCCCGCACCAACAGGCCGTCGCAAATAATCAAATTGAAACGATAGTGAGGAGGTTCTAGCAACCTCCTTTTTATCCTATTCACTTTTATATTCGAAATTTTTAATAACCAACCATTCTTTAAAAAATCAAAAGACTTGTTTTATGGCAGCAGCTATTCCTCCTAAAATCAGTAAACTGGTAGACGTATTCGTATCCATCGCCGCAGCAGTCGTTATCTGGGGTGCCTTAAGAAAAATCCTGCACTCACCCGACGCTGACATCTGGCTGAAGATCGGTCTTACCACAGAAGCACTCGTATTCCTTGTATATGGTTTCCTTTACCTGCGTTATCCTGCAGTGGAAACAGATCATGGCACGAAGAAATCAGCAGCCCCCGGCGATGTACTCGGTTCTTTGGATAAAGCCATGCTGGCCGCTGACATTACGCCTACAAACCTGAACAGGCTCGGTGAAGGCTTTAAAAAGCTCAACACCACCATCAGCAATATGAATGATATCACTGACGTAGTAGCTGCTACCGGTGACTATACTCAAAAGACTAAAGAAGTAACCCAGGCACTTTCCAGTGTAAAAGATGCTTATGTGAACGCGGCCAACTCAGTAGGTGCTTTCAATGCAGCTTCCGATGGTGCCAAGCAATTCCATAGCCAGATCCAGGTACTCACCAAGAACCTTTCTTCACTGAATACCATCTATGAGCTGGAATTGCAGGAAAGCAACAATCATTTGAAGACCCTGAACCAGTTCTATGGTAAACTGGCAGAAGCTTCATCTGTGATGATGGGTACAGCCGATGATGCCAAAAAAGTTCAGGAGCAGGTAGCTGGCCTCGCCAATAACCTGGGACGCCTGAATAATATTTATGGCAATATGCTCAGCGCAATGCAGGGCAGATAATAATAGGCGTGCCGACGCGTTATTAACAATAAACCATTACTTAAGACGACTAAAATACTTGAACCTATATGGCACTACCAGCAGAGCCGCGGCAGAAGATGATCAACCTGATGTACCTGGTGCTAACAGCCTTGTTAGCCCTGAACGTATCAGCGGAAATCCTCAATGCCTTCAAAACGGTGAACCGTAGTTTGGACACAACCAATTCTACGATCAATAAATCGACTGAAACAATCCTTGCATCTCTTGAGGATAAGACAAAGGATCCTACGACCAGGGAAAAAGCCGAAAAGTGGTTTCCTAAAGCTCAAAAAGCCCAGGTTATGTCCAAGGATATGATGGCTTATATCGAGAATCTGAGAATGGAAATTCTCAAAGCAGCGGAGTTTGATCCCAAGAAAAATGGAGACTCTTCTTTTAAGCAGGACAACCTCGATATTGCTACACGTATCATGGTGGAGGAAAAGAAAGGACAGGAACTGAAAAATAAACTGGAAGAATACAAGAAAAACCTCTTGGGTATCGATCCGTCGATAGACAGCGCATTCAAAAATTCCTTACAGATCGACCTTAGTACTCCTCCTTCTCAGGATAAGAGCAAGAAGACCTGGGAGCAGGCTTATTTCCATATGGTGCCTACTGTTGCAGCGATCACCATGTTGATCAAATTCGAGAACGACGTTAAGACTTCAGAGAACAGAGTCGTGGCCTTTTGCCATGAACAAGTAGGTAAAGTGACGGTACGTTACGATAGCTTTGGAGCCATCGTAGGTCAGAATTCAAATTACCTCATGCCTGGGCAGGAACTCGAAATCACCGCCGGCGTAGGTGCCTTCAGTAAAGCCGCCCTGCCCGTCATTTCAATAGCTGGTCAAAATGCTACTCTGGATGCAGACGGCGCCGCTCACATTAAAATTGCAGGTGGTGGCATTGGCAAACATACTGTACCAGTACATATCGTATACAAAGATCAGGACGGAAAAGTTCAGACTATTGACAAGCCCATTGAATATACTGTGGGCCAGGCTAATGCTTCTATAGCTCTGGATGATATGAACGTATTGTATATCGGAATTGAAAATAAGCTCTCTATTGCCGCAAGTGGTGGCGGAGATGATAAGATCCAGGCTACCATGAGTGGTGGCGGTGGTTCTATTCATAGAGTAGGAGGCGGTAAATGGGTTGCAACTGTAAACACTATTACAGATAAAGCCGTGATCACCGTTAGTGTAGACGGAAAAATAGTAGGTGCCTCAGAGTTCCGTGTTCGGACAATACCACCAGCATCTGCTTTCGTAGCACAATATGAAAGCGGAAGTAACGTAAGTGCAGGAGCATTTTTAGCTCAGGCTGGCGTGGGAGCTGGTATTAAGAATTTCCCGCTGAATCTAACCTATCGCGTAATGAGTTTTACAGTAACCTGCGATAATGACGAAGGCGATATTGAATCGGTGGATTGCCAGGGAAACACCTGGAATTCGAGAGCTTCTTCTATGTTGCATAAAAACGTGAAGAATGGCAGAATGGTGACAATTGATAATATCAGGGTTCAGGGACCAGACGGACGGACGACACCAGCACCATCATTAATTTATTATATTAAATAAGATAAGATCATGAAAAGCCGTATCATAAAGATTTGCTTTTGTTCCGTCTTTTTGGTTGCGCTCCTCCATGCCGATGCTCAGCGCACCGGAAAGAAAAGAGGTGCTCCTCCTGCCGGACAGGATCAAACCCAGCAAACCAATGTAGCCAAGCCCCCTTCAGGCTACAACCCTTATGGAAATATTCCCATTGTGAAAGATTCCTCGGGGGCAGGATACAATGATTCGGTAATGCATAAATCCATGCGCAATACAGATGCTTTTGACAAAGGATTTGTCAACGACCGTACTCCGCTCGCTTACGAACACCTGCGCTGGGATGATGCCCTTTACAGTGAGAAGGTATGGAGAGAACTGGATCTGCGTGAAAAAATGAATCAGCCTTTCCGCTATAATAACGATGAGGACAACGGAAGCCAGATGTTTATCGACATCCTGCTGAAAGCCGTCAGAAGAGATAGCATCCTTGCTTTTACTGACGACCGTTTTACTACTCCGTACACCAAGCAGGAACTGATGAACATGACTTCAGGTGGTGCCCCGGATACAACCGCTGTTTACGACCCCAATGATATCAATAAAGTAGTTAAATATGTGGTGACTCAGAAAAGTTTTGACCCGAAGAGTGTTACCAAGCTCCGGATCATGGAACAGTGGATTTTTGACCGCGAAGCAAGCCGGATGTTTGTACGCATCCTGGGTATTGCTCCACTGAAAACCGAGTACCTGCCCAATGGACAGGAGCGCGGACAATCCGTGATGTTCTGGGTAT
>JBJMLU010000194.1:0-58435 GCA_045805145.1 Flavisolibacter sp.
AGATCGGGTTTGAGGTCCATGGCTTTCTTTACCCCTTTCATCACGGCTTCCGGATTATTGAAGCTTCCACTATGGATATCCGATATCTGGACAATCTTCAGCCCTTTGAAGGAAGCAGGAAGGTTGGAGAACTTCAGTGGAATTTTTTTGATCTTATAATTGTATTTGTTGGAAAAACCATAGATCAGCGAAGCAAACAATCCGCCACCCACTGCAATTCCAAGCCAGCTCAGAAAAAGCGAACGAGAGATGCCCTGCTCCGATCCGATCTGTTCTCCTTCTGTATTTCGAAAAAAAACTTTCGCCACCAGCCACTGGATCCCTCTTCGGATATCATCGATTAAAAAGAAAACCGAAGCAATGAGCTTGGCCAGGAACAGTCCAATGATCACGGCAAATAAACTGGTGCGCACGCTTCGTGAATAGCTTTCAGGTTTGAGCAGGGGAAGGGTGAAGAGGATCAACAGTGCCAGTATGGAGACCGCCCAATAAGAAATAAAAAGGACGGACTTTGTTTTCGGGCCGGCAGATTGGGAGAGACTGCGCAGGATCTGGAAAACATAAAAATCTAAAAGGAGCATGAAACCTGCCAGGATGAGCCATATAGGTGAGCTTCGCATATTTCCGGTTTGATGCACAAAAATAATCCTAAGCCCCTAGCATTATCTTTCCGATAACCTGTTTTTGACACCTTTACCCGTATTTTTGCGCACACCCGAAATCCTTATGTATGCAGCTAACTTATTATGGACAGTCGTGTTTTTCGGTAAGGGCAAAAGGCAGGGAAATTCTCTTCGATCCTTTCATTACGCCCAACGATCTTGCAAAGCACATCAAGCTCGATACCATCAAAGCTGATTATATCCTCGTCTCACATGGACATAGCGATCATACGGCGGATTGTGTGCAGCTGGCAAAACAGAACAAGGCAACGGTGATTGGAGCTTTTGAAGTGGTGAACTGGTTACAGGGAAAAGGTGTGGAGCAGATCCATCCTATGAATACAGGAGGCAAATGGAATTTTGATTTTGGAACCGTGCGTTGCACCAATGCAGTTCACTCCTCCAACATGCCTGATGGAAGTTATGGAGCCAATCCCATGGGATTTCTGGTCAGCAGCGATCAAACTTTTTATTATAGTGGTGACACGGCGCTGACCATGGACATGCAACTTATTCCCCGTTGGGGGAAACTTGATTTTGCAGTTCTGCCCATTGGCGACAATTTTACCATGGGGTACGAAGATGCGGTACTGGCTGCAGAAATGATCCAGTGTAAAAAGATTGTAGGCGTACACTATGACACATTCGGTTTTATAAAAATCGATCACAACAAAGCGAAAAAAGCTTTTTCCGATGCTGGCCTGGAACTGTTCCTGGTCGGAATTGGTGAAAGCATTGAACTATAAAATTTACGAGGGAATAAATGGCCAGAATTATCGGGGTAGCCAATCAAAAAGGTGGAGTGGGAAAGACCACGACGGCGATCAATTTAGCGGCTTCTTTTGCGGTGCTGGAATACAGGACCCTGCTGGTAGATGCCGATCCACAGGCAAACAGCACGACCGGTGTGGGCTTTGACCTGCAGAACGTGACCCAAAGCCTTTACGATTGCATGGTCAATAATGCCGAGGCCCGCGATGTGGTGCTGAAAACCGACATACCCTATCTCGATCTCATTCCTTCTCATATCGACCTGGTTGGTGCAGAAATAGAAATGATCCATTATCCCAACCGGGAGATGGTGCTCAAGCAGCTGATTGAATCACTTCGTCCAAATTATGATTTCATCATTGTCGACTGCTCTCCTTCTTTAGGACTCATCACGGTGAATGCGCTCACGGCTTCCGATTCAGTGATCGTGCCCGTGCAGTGTGAATTCTTTGCACTGGAAGGTCTCGGAAAACTTTTGAATACCATCAAGATCGTTCAAAGCCGGCTCAATACTTCGCTGCTCATTGAAGGAATTTTAATGACCATGTACGACGGACGTCTTCGCCTGTGCAACCAGGTGGTGGCCGAAGTACGGCGCCATTTTGAAGAACTGGTGTTCAGCACCATCATTCACCGCAATGCCCGACTGAGTGAAGCGCCCAGTGTAGGCAAGCCCGTGATCCTCTACGACGCCAACAGCAAGGGCTCCATGAATTACCTCAATCTCGCCAAGGAAATTTTACAGAAGAACAATATGACCAGGATTCCGCAGGAGGAAAGGATTATTGAGTTATAGTTGGGAGTGGGAAGTTCAGAGTTCAAAGTTCAAAGTTCGGAGTTCGGAGTTCAAAGTTCAGAGTTCAAAGTTCAAAGTTCAGAGTTCAAAGTTGAGAATTCGAAGTTCAGAGTTCAAAGTTCAAATTCGAAGTTCAAATTCAGAGTTCAGAGTCGAGGGGTTAGAGTGGGGATTTAAAGATACTTTTCGGGGTTGTGGATCATGTGGAAAATTAATTTGCGGACTTCGGCATTTCTGTTGAAAAACGATTTATAAGTTTCCGGGTCTAAAAAATTGCAGTCTTTCGCGAAGTCTAGCCAGACTTCTGTTTCTGTATTTTCCGTCTCACAATCGGTAAGTTTCAGTAAAAAATGAGGTCTGTATTTTCTTCTGCGGTAAGCTTCCGCAAAATTGCTACAAACAGACCGGGAGGACCTGCGTATTTGTGATGTCAACGAAAATTTCTCATCCCCTGGAAAAGTTTTGGAAACCTCATAAATATCCATGGCCAGTTTATAGGCTTTTTTGTAAATGATTAAATCCTTAAAGTCTCCCATTGTAATTTTAATTTGAGGTATCACTATTCTGATCAAGCGAAAGCTGCATAAACTTTTTTTGAATGACCAGTGAAATCTCTCAGAAATTTATGGGATTTTCACCCGTCCCATCTTTGGCAAGACTATTCCGATCGACCGGCAATCTTGTAATGATGCAGTTTTAACTTTTAACTTGCAATGAACTTTTAACTTTGAATCAGGAACCAAGCAAATAGGGATAATTCCGGACCACAAGGAACTAACTCTAAACACCAACGACTATGAACTTTCAATTTTGAACTATGAACTCTGAACTATGACCTTCGAACTCTCAACTTTGAACTTTTAACTTTGAACTCTGAACTGATTCAATGACAAATCCAAAACAAAACAAGGACGCACTGGGCAAGGGAATTCGTTCCCTCCTTCAGAGCATTGACTCCGACCTCAAAAACACAGGCGGACAACTCAAGCCCCAGGCCCTTGAAGCTGCTACAGGCGCACTGCGCCTTCCACTGGAAAATATAGAACACAATCCCAAACAACCTCGCAGAGATTTTGATGAGCAGGGACTGCAGGAACTCGCCAATTCCATTCGTCTTCACGATATCATTCAGCCGGTTACAGTTTCCAAACTACATGGAAACAAATACCAACTGATCTCCGGAGAACGAAGGCTGAGAGCTGCAAAGATGGCCGGACTCAAAGATATTCCGGCCTATGTACGTCAGGCCAATGACCAGGAACTTTTGGAGCTGGCACTTCTGGAAAACCTTCAACGCGAAGACCTCAATGCCATGGAGATCGCCCTGAGTTATAAAAGAATGATGGAAGAACTGGATCATACCCAGGAACAGGTGGCCGAAAGAATGGGCAAGGACCGCAGCACGGTGACCAATTATCTTCGTCTGCTGAAACTCCCTCCCGATATCCAGGTTGCAGTGCGCAACGGCGAGATCAGCATGGGCCATGCACGTGCGCTGATCAATGTAGACAAGATCGATCAACAACTTTATATTTTTGACGAGATCAAGACCAAGGGACTTTCGGTGAGACAAACAGAGAACCTGGTGCGCAACCTGTACAAGGAAAAAGAAGGAAGGAAAACAGGAGGACCTACACAACTTCCGGATGGATATAAAAAAGTGGAAGACAAACTGGCCTCGCATTTCAGTACACGCGTAAAGCTGAAGCACAGCAAAAATGGAAGCGGCCAGATCACTTTTGACTACTATTCACTCGAAGAACTCAATAAACTGCTCGACCAGATGAATGTAAGCATGGACTGAGGAGGTGAATGGTCAATGGTGAATGGTCAATGGTGAATGGTGAATGGTCAATGGTGAATGGTGAATGAGAGAAGGTGAATAATGAATAGTGAATAGTGAAGGGGAAGAGATAATATGATTGGCAGGCGTGGGAGGAAGGTTGAAGTAATATAGAAGGAATTCAATGCACAATAAAAACCAGATGGAGGTTTGGGAGAATGATTATGAAGACTAGAAGACAGAATTTGCTCGTTCAGGATCTATGTATCGATAAACATTCCCTTTGCTGGTTCAATTTTAATCAGATCCAATGATTTCAAGATCCTCATCCTATAAAATATGCCTGCTATTTCCGCTGCTGTTCTTTTGCGGGATTTTGTTTGCGCAAAAGGACTCAACTAAAAAAATGATCCCGTTAGATTCTCTCAGCAAAAAAGCGACTCCTCTTACCGGGGTACAGAGATACGACTCTCTTGTACAACGTCATTCTCCCCGCAAGGCAGGAGTCCGGTCAGCCATCCTGCCCGGATTGGGACAGATCTATAATCAGAAATACTGGAAGCTTCCCATTGTGTACGGTGCGCTGGGTATTGCAGGTACGGTATTCGTTTTCAACCTCCAAACCTATCGCGACCTTCGCTACGCATACAAGGCCACCTATCAGGCCTCGCTCGGAGATTCGAGTCTGCTTTCGGGTATCAAGGAAATTTACCGTGGTCTTGATCCCAATGCACTGCGCACCTATCGCGATGAGTACCGCAGAAATATCGACTACTCGGCGCTGTTCTTTATCGTTCTTTGGGGACTCAATGTAGTGGACGCAGTAGTAGACGCACATCTGAAAGTGTTTGACGTAAGTCCCGACCTGAGTTTCCGATTCAAACTGGGACATAGTGAATTGGCCGGCACCACAGGACTGAGCCTGGTTTGTTCCATTAAATAAATTTTATGAAGATCGCTATCATTGGTTATGGCAAGATGGGTCATATGATCGAGGAAATTGCGTTGGAGCGGGGCCACAGCGTAGTTCTGAAGATCAACATTGAAAACACCGAAGACTTCACCGAAAAAAATCTAAGAGCTGCCGATGTGGCGATTGAATTCACAGGTCCGGACAGTGCATTCGAAAATGTGATGACCTGCCTGAAGTATGGGCTCCCCGTGGTTTGCGGTTCAACGGGATGGAACAACCGTATTGAAGATGCAAAGAAATTCTGCAAGGAAAAAAGCGGAAGTTTTTTGCAGGCCAGTAATTTCAGCATCGGTGTCAATATTTTTTTCGAGCTGAATAAACTGTTGGCAAAACTGATGTCGAACCAACCCGAGTATGAGATCCAGATGAAGGAGACCCACCACACGCAAAAAAAAGATGCACCAAGTGGAACCGCTGTTACTCTTGCCGAACAAATTATTTCAGGCATTCATCGCAAAACCGCCTGGGTGAATCATCCCTCAGAGAATAAAAATGAACTCTACATCATTAGCGAACGTATTGACCCTGCTCCAGGAAGGCATGAAGTAAAATATATTTCTGAAGTCGACGACATCGAGATCATTCATACAGCACACAACCGAAAAGGATTTGCACTCGGAGCCGTACTCGCTGCCGAATTCATTCATGATAAGAAAGGAATTTTTAGCATGAAAGATGTTCTGGGTATTGGCGGCTAAGGTATTAAGGTGGAATTGGGAATTGGGAATTAGGAATTGGGAGAGAACAGTTTACTATGAAATTGTCAATTGTGAGCAGTTCATATTTTCCGGGCCGGAGGAATGACTTCATAGTTGGCAGACTGGTAATTGAAGAGAGAGAAATTATAGTTGCGAACTCCGAACTTTGAACTTTGAACTTCGAACTTTGAGCTTTGAACTTTGAACTTCGAACTCCCAACTCCGAACTCCAAACCACATGTACACCATCAACACCGGCACGGAATGGCTGATACTATCCCTGGTCCTCGTTAATTTTCTGGCTGTAGCGGCAATTCGCAGTCACGACCGGTTCTGGATTCCGCCTGTTATACTTTGGTTGTTTCTATTTTTTGCTACAGTCATCATCTGGCAAACCAATAGCCGCATCATAGAATACAAGGAGGCCGTTGCAAGCAACCATTTAAATAAAAATTACTCTATCTCCGAAGTAGATGAAAATAAAACTGAAAGCAGGGATGCTGATCTAAAACTGGTGCGGCTGTTGGGCGTTGAATCAATGATCGGTTTTGTGCTGCAGGGCATCGGATACCAGACTACCAATAGAAATTATTACAAAAAATCCCTGATCAGTTTTCTCATTGTCGCGGTTTTGTATGTTCTTGCAGAAATCTTTTTTCTTTGAGCCTGTTCACTAATTCCATCATAAGGCATGACTGTTTATTTCATCAGCGGGTTGGGAGCAGACCGGCGGGTTTTCTCCAGATTGGAAATGCCTTCCTCGATTACAGTAAAATATATTGACTGGATTGAACCTTTGGATAAGGAATCACTCCATGATTATTGTATCAGGTTAGCCGGGCAAATCCAGATAGATGATGATATTGTACTGGTAGGACTTTCATTTGGTGGCATGGTGGCCATTGAAATGGAAAAGATCGTTCATCCCAAACACATCATCATCATTTCTTCCATTGCCACCCGCAATGAACTGCCTTTTTATTTTCGCATCATTCGAACGCTTAGATTGCACAGGACGATATCGGTTTCCCTGATGAAACGGATGGCGCCGATAGCGCATTGGTATTTTAACGCCCGCACAAAAAAAGAAAAAACCATGCTGCAATCTTATTTGCAAACAGTTTCTTCGCGGTATCTCAAGTGGTCCATCAACGAAGTGCTGAACTGGCAAAACCAACACCGCCCTACCCAACTATTTCACATCCACGGAACTGCCGACCGCACCTTTCCTTGCCGGTATACACGTGCAGATATGCTTGTAAAAAACGGCGGCCACCTGATGGTTTATGATAAAGCCAAAGAGGTGAATGAAGTTTTACTAAATCAACTGGTGAAAATAGTTGATAGTTGATAGTTGGTAGTTGGTAGTTGGTAAACTATGGTGCAGTTCTTACTACGGTTTGGCAGGGGATTGCTTCGCTCCGCTCGCAATGACGTCCTAAGTTGGAATGGTAATTACAGGATTCGACCTACGCAATTTCAATTCAATAAACAGTCTTCGAATTAAGGAAACTTTCTGTGAAATCCTTCCCTTAATTTGTAAAATCCGTGATAGGGATTGCTTTGCTGCGTTCGCAATGACCTAAATTATAGTGCACGCTACAAGTATCAGGCTTGCCTTATGGATGAAGACAAATGAAAGGCCAAGACGGCACTCAAAAAATAATTCAACTTCGAAACCTGTGAACGTCATTGCGAGCGCAGCGAAGCAATCCCCTGCCAAACCGTAGTAAGAACTGCACCATAGTTCACCAACTACCAACTATCAACTATCAACTCTCTTTAAATTCTCCAGCATATCCTCCGTCATTCTTTGCAAATCATACTCGGGTTTCCAGCCCCAGTGTGACCGGGCAACAGAATCGTCGATGCTTTGAGGCCAGCTATTGGCAATTTTTTGCCGGTAGTCGGGTGCATAGTTGATGGTAAATTCAGGAATGTGTTGTTTGATCTCCGAAGCAATTTCTTCAGGAGAAAAGCTCATACCAGAAATATTGTAAGATGTCCTGGTTTTGATTTTTTCTTGAGGTGCTTCCATCAATTCAATCGTTGCCCTGATGGCGTCCGGCATGTACATCATCGGGAGATAGGTATTTTTTTCAAGGAAGCAGTCATAGTGCTTTACTTCCAGTGCGTCGTGATAAATTTCCACGGCATAATCGGTGGTTCCTCCACCCGGAGCCGATTTATAAGAAATAAGTCCTGGATAACGAAGGCTTCGCACATCAACACCAAATTTGTTGAAGAAATAATTGCACCAGAATTCGCCGGCATATTTCGAAATGCCGTAGACCGTAATAGGTTCAATAATGGTTTGTTGGGGACAATCAATCTTTGGAGAAGTAGGACCAAAAACGGCTATGCTACTTGGCCAGTAAACCTTGGTGAGTTTTTCTTCGCGAGCTATGTCCAGTACATTCAGCAATCCCTGCATATTGAGATGCCAGGCAAGGTTTGGATTTTTTTCACCTGTTGCGGAGAGTATGGCGGCAAGTAAATAAATCTGCGTTACTCCCTGGCGGATCACCTGTACGTGCAGCATTTCCTTGTTCATTACATCAATGCTTACATAAGGTCCGGTTCCATGGAGCAGGGGGTTTTCTTCGCGCAGGTCGGAAGCGATGACGTTTGCGGAGCCATAAATTTTTCTGAGGGCCAGCGTCAATTCCACACCAATCTGCCCGGAAGCCCCAATCACCATGATTTTTTCTTTTGCCATAAAAATTAAGGCGCAAGTTAAATGAAAGAAGGAACAAGGTGAAGAACACGAGCCGGAATACTTCCACTTAATCATTTTCTTCTCCCGCTTATTCATTTGAGTTTTCCTTTGAAGCAGTGATATATTAATTTTTCATCGCAAAACCAATAGTCACAAACTATTGATACCAGGTGAAAATTTCTTCCGGATTCCTATCCAACTGCGTATGATCACTATGCCATAAAAGCAATTCGATTCAGCGCATTGGATTATCTTGTGAAACCTGTTGACGTAGAGGAGCTAAAAGTTATAGTTGACAGGGCTATTGAGAAAAGAAATAAGGCACTTCCTAACCAACGTCTGGAATTATTACTTGATCATCTCGCAAGGCCTCAAAAGAATTTTAATAAAATTGCCATCCCAAGTCACGAAGGCATTCAATTTGTAAAAGTGAGTGACATTATTTACCTTGAAGCGCATGTAAACTATACGCATATCTATACAACTCAAAATTCCAGGTTCGTGGTAAGCCGCACCATCAAGGATTTCGAAGAAATATTACCGGCTGAAATCTTTATCAGGATACACAATTCTTATATCATCAATAAAGATTATCTCGAAAAATATATCCGCGGCGAGGGGGGGCAGGTGATGCTCAGCAACGGAACTGTTCTGGATGTTGCCAAAAGAAAAAAAGCTGAATTCCTAAAAGCGATCGGTTATTAATACAGTTATCATTCGCCAGTTGACATGCTGTCCTTGAACCTGGTAGTTGTTACTTCCGCCTTCTTCCTCCCTCCTTTAACTTTGCACGATGGTAAAATTTTTAGAAGAACTATGGAGCAAACAGATCTTTGTCTGATTTTATATGAATACTGAATAGTCAATAGTGAATAAAGGTCTTGGATATTTACATTCCGGGCGCTTTGCTTTGAGGCCAACAGGACAATCATTCACTATTCATTGAACATAATGAGTTTTTTAAGACAAGTTCCTAACTGATCGGCCCAACTGCTTTTTTCAATTTCCTACCCACTCATTTGAGTGATTGTCTGACCTTCATTTTTTTCGTTGTTTGCGGGACAAAACTTTGGTTTATGAAAAAATTCCTTTACACGCCGCTCCTGCTTGTTTTTTTCTTATCCTGTGACAAGGATATTTATCATCCGCCGCTTACTTGTAAGATTACCGATTTTGCCCTCACTAAAAGTAGTCCTGAAAGGCTTGCCTATTATAACTCCGATGAGATCTTCCTGGCTTTTGTAAATATGAATTCGATTGACTATGATGGGGCCGGGCGGCCCGTCCATGGATTTTGCAGTGGACCAGATACGGCTGCCGCGTTTCAATACAGCAGTTATGGAGCGCTGGAAAAATTTATTGCCTATCCCAAGCCGCCCATCATCACTAAATTGTTCTATTGGAAGTTTACTCTTACGGGCTTGAATACCATTTCAATTACTGCGGGTCATGTAGTACGTGCCACTGACCTGGATGTAGTGGATGGCACGGCTGAATTGCAATTTGACAACCTGCACCGGATCAGCAAGGTCATTTATCCGGATGGTAATTATGTACGTTATGATTATAACAACAGCCTGAATTTATATCGGATATACAAGGGCTCCTCCACCAGTCCCGAATCGGTATTCGCGGAATTCAGCAGTTATGACACCAAACAAAATTTCACCAATACCAGCAAGGTCTGGCAATTAATCATGAACACCTATAGCAATAACAATCCTTTACTGTCTTTGTTTTTCGGCAAAAACCACGACTACTCCTACGAGTATAATTCAGAGAACCTGCCCACAAAGATCAGGGATCATTTTGTAGAGGGTAGTGACATAGAAACCAATTCAGTCATTTTATATAGCTGCCCGGCAACGACACTGTAGACGATATGTGGCAGCCGGCAAAGGCGGATGAGTCTCGTGGTATAAAAGCTACTGCCAACACTCAAATGAGCGATTGTCTTTCCTATTTTTCATTCATTAATTCATTACAAAATGTTTACGATGCAAATTCTTACAACTATACCAATGATTGAATACGGATAAGTTGCACAACCAATTTTGATGCTGATCAGGTAGAGAAGGACATACAGAAAACGATTCCTACATCCAATGCGTTGGTCTTGGCCGGCTAAATTCACCTGGTGACGTTCTACCTTGCATTGTTCACCATTTGGTTACCGATGCATCGAATTCCTTTGGGAGGAATATCTTCGCAGCATGGTACATTTTCTAAAAGACCTGTTTGAAGGCCAATCCTATGACCCGGATGGATTTTTCCTGATCGCAGGACCATGTGTGATAGAAAGCGAGGAACTGGTTCTTCAAGTAGCAGAAAAACTCAAGGAGATTTGCCAGAGAGAGAACATCCCACTCATACTCAAATCATCCTATAGGAAGGCCAATCGCACCAGTGCTTCTTCTTTTACAGGACTGGGTGATGAAAAAGGATTGGACATACTCCAGCGTGCAGGCAAAAAATATGAGCTTCCTACGGTTACTGATATTCATTCTGAAAAAGAAGCGGCTCTTGCTGCAGAATTTGTGGACGTACTGCAGATACCTGCTTTTCTTTGCCGTCAGACAGAACTTCTTATAGCTGCAGGAGAAACCGGAAAGATCATCAATGTCAAAAAAGGTCAGTTCCTGAGTGGTGAAGCCATGCGCTTTGCAGTGGAGAAGATCCGCAATACCGGAAACGAAAAAGTGATGCTCACAGAAAGAGGCACCACTTTTGGCTACCAGGATCTTGTCGTTGATTATCGCAATATTCCCATCATGCAGGCATCAGGGTCACCTGTGATCATGGACTGCACGCACAGCCTGCAGCAACCCAATCAAACTTCGGGTGTAACAGGTGGCAATCCACAGCTCATTGAAACCATTGCACGTGCTGCTATTGCAGCTGGCGCCGACGGACTATTTATCGAAACACATCCCGATCCGGCTTGCGCCAAAAGCGATGGCGCCAATATGCTGCGTCTGGAACTGATGGAAGATCTTTTGAAGAAGCTTGTAAAAATTAGAAAAGCTATTAACTGATAGCTGTTTGTCGTTACTAACCGCGGAAAAAGGAGAGCACGGAGATTTTTTGCAGAGAGCGTTTCTTCCTAATCACGGATTTCATAATCACGGATTTCACAGATTAAATATGGATTTCACGGATTGATTATAGGATTACTGGATTGACGATTTCATAGTAACCTGTTCTCTCCCCAATTCCTTTATCACGGATTACAGGATTAGGTTTGGATTTCACGGATTGATTAAAGAGATTGGCCGGACTGATATTTTCATAGAAACCAGTTCTCTTCCAAATTCCCAATTCCATAATCACGGGTTACACAGATTAAATATGGATTTCACAGATTGATTATAGGATTAGGACGATTGACAATTTGATAGTAAACTGTTCTCTCCCTAATTCCTAATTCCGAATTCCCAATTCCTCCTTAATCCCCAATACCTCAATACCTCAATACCCCATTCCCCACACCTCCACTCACCGTCCATCCCCTATTGCTGCTGTCAGTAAAAAAAATTAACCGGACATATACTACTTGCGTAGATTTAGTTACAAAATTCTGCTATGAGTATTTCCCGCTTTTTGCTGCTCTTCAGCCTGATGCACTTATCACTTACCGGATTTAACCAAATTACACTGACCAGTCTTCCCAGCGGAGGAAATAAGAAAGCTTTTGTTGGCGAACGTATAGGCCTCACCGACGTGGTGATCCACTACGACCGTCCCGGAGTAAAAGGCAGGGAAGGAAAGATCTGGGGCCAGCTCATACCTGCTGGTTACGTAGACCAGGGCTTTGGTTCCAGCAAGGCTGCACCCTGGAGAGCAGGCGCCAACGAAAATACCACCATTGAATTTTCGAACGATGTCACCATCGAAGGACAACCGCTCAAGGCAGGCAGGTACGGATTCTTTGTTGCTTACGATTCCACTGAGCCCACCTTGATCTTTTCTAAGAATTCTACTTCCTGGGGAAGCTTTTATTATGACGACAAGGAGGATGTGCTTCGCGTAAAAGTAAAACCTGTTCACATGAACAATAGCGTGGAGTGGCTCAAATATGAATTCACGAACCAGACCGAGAACAGTGCTACTGTATCGCTGGAATGGGAACATCTCATGATTCCATTCAAGATCGGGACGGATTATATTAACGACCAACTGACAGCTTTTCGTCAGGAGCTTCGCTCACAAAGAGGTTTCTTCTGGCTGGCCTGGGACCAGGCGGCTCAATGGTGCCTCCAGCGCAATGTGAACCTTGACCAGGCCTTGCAATGGGCGGATTCCGCTTCTGGCGCTACATTTGGCGGCGCCACTATTTTTCAACCAAAAGCTACGAAGGCACAAATACTGTATAAACTGGGAAGAACTGCAGAAGGTGATTCCATCATGAAACAGGCAATGCCCCTTGCGAATATGCAGGAACTGCACCAGTATGGCCGTTCCCTTCTGGCTCAAAAGAAATCGAAAGAAGCGCTGGATGTATTTCAAATGAACTACAAGAAAAATCCCAACCAGTTCACCACACTTGTTGGATTAACGCGCGGATATTCTGCTAATGCAGATTTTAAAAATGCATTGAAATATGCAGAGATGGCTCTTCCCCTTTCACCCAATGCAGCAAACAAGACGAGTGTGGAGGCTATGATCGATAAATTGAAAAAAGGACAGGACGTTAATTAGTTGGTAGTTGCTAGTTGATAGTTGGTAGTGTTTTTATTGGAAGAGGTTTTATCGTATTCAACAGTCTTTTAGATTCGGGTTGCTTTGCTGCGCTCTAATTGTTTCACGCCAGGACGCAAAAGACTAAGGTGCAATGGCTTCGCTTCGCTTGCAAAAATTAGAATGCTAACAACAGGACTCGACCGACGATGTTCGATTTAATAAACACTCTTCGAATTAAGGAGACCATCTGTGAAATCCTTCTCTTAATCCCGCTGTTATCCGTGATATCAATTGCAGCCGAACAACTCACAGAGTTTTCTCTCGAGCTCTTCGCCCCTGAGGTCACGGGCAATGATCTTTCCATTGGGATCGATCAGGAAATTACCGGGAATGCTTTGAACATGATACATCTGGGCCACGGCATTGTTCCACTGTTGCAGGTCGCTGACATGGTTCCAGGAAAGGCGGTCCGACTGAATAGCATGAACCCAGTTTTCTTTTTTATCATCGAGCGATACACCGAGGATGGTGAAATTTTTATTCTTGAATTTATTGTACACTTTAACCACGTTCGGATTCTCCGCACGGCATGGACGACACCAGCTGGCCCAGAAGTCCAACAGCACATACTTTCCTTTGAAAGATGATAGTGTAACAGGCTTGCCATCTACATCATTTTGTGTAAAGTCAATGGCATCGGTTCCTACAGAACCCACTTTATTATAAGCAATGTATTCGGCAAGACTTTTTCCAATCTGTGTTGAACGCACATTTTCATCCAATGAGTTGAAACGGTCTTCCATTCGTTTGGGATCCACTTCCAGTTTGGCAGTAACCCATAGCACGAAGGGAGAAACATAAGAAGATTTGCGTGAGTCAATAAAATATCCCACTTCATTATTGAGTACAAGAACCACTGAATCGTAATGGCGAATGAGCACGTCCCTTTTCTTTTCATTGGTTTCCCGCTGAATTTCGGCGGCCGTGCCATTGAGCTGACCAATCAAAGGATTAAAAATTTTGTTGAACTCCAGAAAATCGGCATGAGAAGGGGAACCTTCCACCTGCAGATTCTTGATATCATCTTTAGAACCGGTTATATGAATGGGAGCATTCTCCAGATAAATATATTGCGGCGGTTGATCACCAAGCACCAGGAAATAAAGTCCGGGCTCCGGAACAGAACCTTTGAGTGTAAATGAACCGTTTCTGATGGAATCTTTGGCAACCACTGCATGATCTTCCTGGGTGGAGGCGATCTTCACCTCGTTGTTGGCGATGCCGGTTATTTTACCTGTAACGACAAATCCATTGGACTGGTTTTGCGCGAAAATCAGCGAAGGAATGACAATGAGGATTGACAGGAATTTTTTCATAGCTATTTTGATTGATGTCTTTTTTGAAGAACCTGGATCACCTCCGACAAATTACAATTCTTTGCCTGCAATAATACTATATAATGAAATAAAAGATCAGCGGCTTCATTTAAAAATAACTCCCTGTTAACGTCCTTGGCCTCAATGACTAATTCAACTGCCTCTTCCCCAACTTTTTGCGCGATCTTATTGATGCCCTTGCCAAATAATTGCTTCACATATGAGTTTTGATCCGTACCGTTTTTGCGTAACTCAATGATGTGTTCCAGGTAATATAAAAAATCTTCTTTATGGTTTTTTTCACTCCAACAAGTATCCGCACCCGTATGACAAACCGGGCCCTTTGGTTCAGCCTTGATCAGCAGACTGTCCTGGTCGCAGTCCAGAAGAATCTGGCGAAGCTGAAGGTAATTGCCGCTCTCCTCTCCTTTTGTCCAAAGTCTTTTTTTTGACCGGCTGAAAAAAGTAACCAGACCAGTCTCCTCCGTTTTCTTAAGCGCTTCCTCATTCATGAATCCAAGCATCAATACTTTTTGCGTCACATAATCCTGGATCACTGCCGGCGCCAGATGGTCTTTATATTTTTTGAAATCCACTTTCATGTGTTAAAGTTATGAGTTAAGAAGCGGAGGGAATTTAAACGCAAAGAACGCAAATCCGCTGACGCGGATCGCAAAGTGACGCAAGAGCCAGGAAGTTAAACATTCATTGCGCTTCTTTGCGCTCCTCGCGTTTAAAATCACCTACGTACAGAAATTCCTCTCTCTGATAAATATTTCTTAAGGTCGGGAATAGCAATTTCTCCGAAGTGGAAGACGCTGGCCGCAAGAGCAGCATCGGCATGCGCTTTCTGGAACACTTCTGCAAAATGATCCATGGCGCCACCGCCGCCGGATGCTATCACTGGAACAGGAAGTGATTCAGATAATTTCCTGGTGATGTCGAGTGCAAAACCGGATTTGGTTCCATCGTGATTCATGGAGGTGAGCAGGATCTCACCAGCCCCAAGGTCTACTGCGCTTCGTGCCCAATCAGAACATTTTGTTTCTGTTCTCGTGCGGCCTCCGTTCAGGTAAACATACCATTCACCATCATCTTCTTTTCTGGTGTCAATGGCCAGCACCACGCACTGACTTCCTGCCTGTCGCGCAATTTCGGAGATGAGTTCCGGCCGCTGAAAAGCAGCGGTGTTCACCGAAGTTTTATCAGCACCGGAGTTAAGTAAGACCATCACATCTTCTACCGTGCGAATGCCTCCGCCTACTGTAAAAGGAATATTGATGGCATGGGCAATTCGCTTTACCAGTTCGGCCAATGTTTTTCTTTTTTCTACTGTTGCCGTAATGTCAAGAAATACCAGTTCATCGGCTCCTTGTTTTGCGTAGTTCGCGGCCAGTTCAACCGGGTCGCCTGCGTCGCGGAGATTTACAAAATTGGTTCCTTTCACCGTGCGGCCGTCCTTGATATCGAGACAGGGAATGATCCTTTTCGCGAGACCGCTCGCAGAAAAAACAATCGGCGCTGTTTCTTGTACTTGTTTCTCTTTGCTCATGTTTTGTTCAGCAAAATTTATGGGCCGCTGAATTATTTTTTCGAACCTAAGGCCAGTTTGATTCCCAGAGATACCAGTATCAGTCCTGTGATCTTCTCCTGCCACCGAACAAAAGAAGGCGACCGTGAAATCCACGCACCGATTTTCCCAAACAGAACGGCTACCAAAACATTTACCAGCGTACCGCCGGCATCAAACCATGTTCCCAGGAAAAGAATCTGTAAAGCAGTATGACCTTTTTCAGGTGAAATAAATTGTGGCAGGAAAGCCAAAAAGAAAAGAGCGACTTTCGGATTCAGCACATTCGTCCATACACCTTGCCAGAAAATCTTTTTCAGTGAGCGCCGGGGCAATTGCTTTTCTGTCATTAAATTTTTTTTCCGTTTGAATAATGATCGCGCACCCAGGTAAATGAGATAGACTGCGCCAATCAATTTGATGATGTTAAAAGCCAGAGCCGAACCTGCAATGATCGCCGACAGTCCTGCCATGGCAGCAAAAATATGTACGAGGCAGCCCAGGCCAATGCCAAGAGCAGAGAGTATTCCGGCCCTTGTTCCCTGACTTGAACTTCTCGCCATCACATAGATCATGTCATTGCCCGGAGTGAGATTGAGCAATAAAGCAGTGATGGCAAATACCCAGAATTGCGGTGTCATGTGTAGCGCTTTTTTAATTCTGATAGTTTAATCCTTCCTTCATAGATCGCCTTGCCAATGATCACGCCTTTACATCCTGATTCTTCTAATTGCTGAACATCATCCATGCTGCTTACGCCTCCACTGGCAATGAAAAAAAGCTCCGGAAATTTTTGAATGATGTTGCGATAGAGTTCCGTTGCAGGACCTTGAAGTGCACCATCCCGCGACACGTCCGTGCAGAACACCTGCCTCACTCCTTTTTCCAGATACAGTTGAATAAAATCATAGATCCAGATGTCGGTTTGTTCCGTCCATCCGCTGATGGTGATCTTTTCATTTTTTACATCGGCACCCAAAAGAAATTTATCTGCTCCGAAGCGGGTCAGCCACTGCGTGAACTGATCCTCCTCTTTCACTGCCATGCTGCCTACAGTACACCACTGTGCTCCGCAGTCAAAAACAATCTGTACATCTTTTTCCAATTTAACGCCGCCGCCAAAATCAATATCCATGCGGGTTTTGGAGGCCAGCGTTTCCAGGACCTTCCAGTTTTTTACTGATCCCGCCTTTGCCCCATCAAGATCCACCAGGTGTAACCTGCGCAGTCCTGAGTCTTCAAATTCAAGGGCCACTTCCAGGGGATGTTCATTGTAGATTGTTTTCTTTCCATAGTCACCCTGCGTGAGACGGACGCATTTTCCTTCGATGATGTCAATTGCTGGTATGATCTCCATCAGAGTTCCAAAAAGTTTTTGATGATCCTGTCGCCTGTGTCTGCACTTTTTTCTGTGTGAAACTGAACGCCATAAAAATTATCTTTCTTCACTGCCGCTGCATATTCAATTCCATAATTACAAAGGGCAATGGTATAATCACTGTCTTCTGCATAATAGCTGTGCACATTATAAATATAACTGTCGTTGCTGATTCCATTGAATAACGGGGAACTTAAATGGTAAATAGTGTTCCATCCCATTTGAGGCACTTTAAGTCGGGCACTGCCTGCACTGAATTTTTTGACGCGCACCGGAACGATGCCCAGGCATTCGGTATTATTTTCTTCAGAATGATTGCACAGCAACTGCATGCCCACGCATATTCCAAGCACCGGTTGCCTTAGTTCTTTGATCAATTTATCGAGATGATTTTCCTGGAGGCTTTTCATGGCGCTGCTGGCTTCTCCAACACCTGGAAAAATTACCTTATCGGCAGAGCGGATCTTCTCCGGGTCATCCGTTACTTCGGCTGCAACACCCAATCTTTCCAGAGCATTCAGCACTGAACGGATATTGCCTGCATTGTATTTAATAATTGCCAGATTCATCGTAAATTGATTCTACTGTTTTATTGTTATCCAAAGCGGAAGTAGCTCACCTGGTAGTCCCGCAACTGCGGGATCCCAAGCTGTAGCCATATCCACTAGATTAGAAGCGGAAGTAGCTCACCTGGTAGAGCGACAGCTTCCCAAGCTGTAGGCAGCGGGTTCGAGTCCCGTCTTCCGCTCACTAGGCCAGTATCTTTTCGAGGAAGGCCCTGGTTCCTTCTTCAATCTTTTCTCCATTGCTGATCGCCTTGATATAGGCTGTTCCAATGATTGCACCACTGGCATGTGCACAGGCGGATTCGAAACTTGCCTTATCACGAATGCCAAAGCCTACCAGCAGTGGATTTTTCAGACCCATTTTTTTCAGTCGTACCAGGTACTGCTCCACGGCCGAAAAATCCTTATCCGATCCGGTGATGGAAGAAGAAGATACTGCATATAAAAATCCGCTGCTCAGACTATCGAGTTTTCTGATCCTTTCTTCCGGTGTTTCCGGTGTCACCAGAAAAATAAAATCCAGTCCATGTTTGCGAATAATTTCCCTGTATTCTTTTTCATATTCATAGATCGGAATGTCGGGAATGATCAATGCATCAATTCCTACTTCGCCGGCCCTTGCACAGAATTTTTCAAAGCCATATTGAAGTAAAGGATTCAGGTATCCCATCAAAATGATCGGAATGGATGTTTCCTTTCTGAGTCCCTCGAGCTGTTCGAAAAGTTTGGAGATGCTCATCCCGTTTTGCAGGGCGCGCACACTGCTGGCCTGGATCACCGGACCATCGGCAAGCGGATCACTGTAAGGCATTCCCAGTTCAATGAGATCTGCACCGTTCTTTTCGAGCGCACGAATAACTTCCCGGGTACTTTCCAGTTTGGGATAACCCGCAGTGCAATACATGCTAAGAATGCGATTCTTTTTTTTGTTGAATAAATCTTTTATCCTGCTCATGTATTTTATTTTCAAATAATTTTTAACCGCAAGGAGCGCAAAGAAAACGCAAAGGCCCGCGAAGTGAAAAGCCCCCGCATAATCACGGATTTCACAAATTAAAGTCTGATTTCACAGATTGATTAAAAGGACTACCGTGGTTGATGATTTCATAGTAACTATGTTCTCCCCAAATTCCAAATTCCAAATTCCAAATTCCAAATTCCGAATTCCGAATTCCCAATTCCCAATTCCCAATTCCAACTCAATACCTCAATACCTCAATACCTTATTACCCCTCTCCCATCACCCTCATATACGTTGCCAGATCCTTATCCCCCCTTCCACTCAAACAAACAACCACAGTATCTTTTTCAGAAAGATCCAACTGGTTTAATGCAGCGAAGGCATGTCCGGTTTCGAGGGCGGGAATGATTCCTTCAAGTCTGGCTAATTCAAAAGATGCTTCGAGGGCTTCTTCATCTGTGGCACTAAGAAATTTTCCGCGGCCAGTATCGAAGAGATGGGCATGCAAGGGACCAATACCAGGATAGTCGAGTCCTGCAGAAATACTATGAGGCTCGATCACCTGTCCATCTTCGGTTTGCATCACCAGACTTCTGCTGCCATGAAGAATTCCATCTCTTCCCAACTGTGTAGTGGCTGCGCTCTTGCCTGTAAATAAACCTTCGCCTGCTGCTTCCACTGCTATCAATTGAACATTTTGTTCATCAAGGAAATGATAAAATGCTCCTGCGGCATTGGAGCCTCCGCCAACGCAGGCAACTACGTGAGAAGGAAGTTCTTTTCCTGTTTTTATTTTTAACTGGATGCGGATCTCCCTGCTGATCACACTCTGAAAACGAGCCACCATATCAGGATAAGGATGCGGACCCACTACACTTCCAATAATATAATGTGTGTCTGATGGATTGTTGATCCAGTCCCTGATGGCTTCATTGGTAGCATCCTTGAGGGTTTTACTCCCACTGATAGCGGGTATTACAGTTGCTCCCAACATCTTCATACGCGCCACATTCGGTGCCTGCCTTTCAATATCTTTCTCTCCCATGTACACGATGCAGGGCATTCCTTTGAGTGCACACACTGTAGCCGTTGCTACACCGTGCTGTCCCGCTCCGGTTTCCGCAATGATCCTTTTTTTTCCAAGTCTCTGCGCCAGCAGAATTTGACCAACAGTATTATTGATCTTGTGTGCTCCGGTATGACAGAGGTCTTCGCGTTTGAGAAAAATTTTTGTCCCGAATTTTTTACTGAGTCTTTCTGCAAAATAAAGTGGCGTGGGCCTTCCAACGTAGTCTTCCAGCAGTTGTTGATATTCTTTCTGAAAGGAAGGTTCCTGCATGATCTCGAGATAGCGCCTGCGCAGTTCTTCTACATTTCGAAACAACATCTCCGGGATAAATGCACCACCAAACCTTCCGTAGTACCCCTGCTCGTCCGGCTGAAATCCTGTTGTTGTTTTTTCTGAAAATATGGTTGATTGCTCTTTCACAAATATTTTTTTATCGTGTATAATCTCAAATGACGTCGAGTTCTTTTCTAGTTCTTTCATTCACCAGGTTTCCGGTGTTAAGAGTGGAAGCAGGTTCGAAAAGAAGAACCCATACTTCTTTTTCAGCAACCGGCTTGTGCTCTATACCTCTTTGAACGATCATCATCTCGCCTTCCTGCAGTTCAATGGTTTCATTTCTCAACTCCATTTTAAGAACACCTTTAACCACGTAAAACAGTTCATCTTCCTGTTCATGACTGTGCCACACAAACTCTCCCTGCAATTTTACCAGCTTTACCTGTTGTCCATTGAGTTCGCCAACAATTTTTGGACTCCAGTGTTCCTGAAACAAGTTGAATTTTTCTTCAAGGTTTATCTTTTTCATGTTGATGCAATTCGTCAATAAATGATTTTATCTTTTCCATATTCTTTACTCCGGGTGAAGACTCAAACCTGGAATTGATATCCACCACAAAGAGGTCCTTGGCCACAGGGTCATTCATGAACTCGCGGACCAGCCCCGCATCTACGGGTTCGATTCCGCCACTCAAAAAAAATGGCTTGCCGATATTGAGCCCACGCAAGCGGCTCCAGTCAAATTTTCTGCCGGTGCCACCATAAATGGCTTTGTCTGTGTTCCCATCGCGAACCGGTACGCCTGTGTCGAATAAGAACATGTCTGCGTCCTGGTAGTAGTCTTTCAGCATCCAGGTTACATGATCATTCTCCATGAAGCGGAAAGCCTTGATCACGTGAATGTAGTCGGCAATGCGTGAACATTCATAAGGCGTTTCCCTTCCGTGCAACTGCACCATATCTAGTCCATATTCATCTACGGTGCGCATCACTTCATCATAAGACGCGTCAACAAACACACCAACTTTATAGGGTTTTATTTTTGCTTTTTTAATGTCTGCGCCTTTCAATCCATGACTCAATACATAACGTGGACTTTTGGGATAGAAGATCAGTCCCGTGAACTCCACACCCATCTCACCCAGTTGATGGATCTGCTCAAGATTGGTCATGCCACACACTTTTACTTTCATGATTAAAAGACGACTGTCATCAGACCTCAGACGAAGAAGGGAGACTTCAGTCGTCAGATGCAAGATGTCAGATGCAAATTTTTAAGTTTAATTAGCCTTCATTTCTCTCACACAGAATTTTAAATTGCCTTACCCTCTTCACCATTCATTATTCATTATTCACTATTCACTATTCACTATTCACTATTCACTATTCATTATTCATTATTCATTATTCATTATTCACTATTCACCATTCACCATTCACCATTCACAATTCATAAGTAAACTCCTTGAACGCCTGGCCGGGATCAGGCTGTTTCATGAAATATTCGCCAATCAGAAATCCCTTGAAGCCGTGTTGCCGGAGGTAATGGATATTTTTCACTTCACTTATTCCACTTTCTGCAATCTTCACAAATTCGTCTCCGATTT
Organism: Flavisolibacter sp.; assembly: GCA_045805145.1. Lineage (GTDB taxonomy): Bacteria > Bacteroidota > Bacteroidia > Chitinophagales > Chitinophagaceae > Flavisolibacter. Next base: position 21,886 of record JBJMLU010000194.1, read on the forward strand.
CTTTTGACATCCGGACGGAATGTTCCAGGTCCACTTCAAAATTTTTGAGGTTGCGGTTGTTGATACCCACCAGGTCAATGTATTCACAAATATGACCCAGCTCTGATCCATCGTGCAGCTCCAGCAAAACTTCCAGTCCCAGATTCTTTGCGTTGCGCGCAAGTTCTTTCACTTCCGACGGTGACAAACACGCGGCAATCAACAACACCACATCTGCTCCAAAAGCCTTCGCTTCCACTATCTGGTATTGATCGATCATGAAGTCTTTTCGCAGAAGCGGAATTCCATTGTCCCTTGCGGCAAGAAGATCATCCAGTGAACCTCCAAAGAATTCAAGATCGGTGAGGACAGAAATTCCTGAAGCTCCATAAGCAGAATACATTCTGGTCACCGACTCCACGCTGTCACGGTTATTGATCACACCTTTTGAAGGTGACCTCCTTTTATATTCTGCAATGATTCCGGTTTTAGAAGGATCGAGCAAAGACTGCTTCAAAGAACGGGTAGGGTAAGAAAAATATCTTCCCTTCTCCAATGAACTGGCAGAAGTTTGCATTTTGCGTTCGGCCACTTCCTTTTTTTTATGTGCAATGATGGTGTCGAGAATATTCATTACTGAAGGGAAATTAATTTTTGAAAACCTTTGTATGCTTTTCCGCTCTCCAGGCTCTCCACTGCGGCTGCATAAGCATCATCATAGCGCTCAAACCCACCAGTACACTGGAGCGCCATGGCTGCATTGGCCAGCACCACTGCATTTTGAGACCAGCTACCTTCTCCTTTCAAAATTTTTAAAAAAATCTTTCCTGCTTCTTCCACTGAATTTCCTCCCTGAATATCTGAAGCCACCACGCTTCGTTTTCCCAGTTCTTCTGCCGACAAAACTTTCTCGCCCTTTTGTGTGATCACTTTTGTATCGTTGGTGAGCGAAATCTCGTCGTATCCATCCAGACTATGAATGATGGTAAAAGGCTTGCCTGTTTGCTGCAACAGATAATTATAAATTCGCGCCATCTCCAGATTATAGACACCCACCAGTTGATATTGAGGACGGGCAGGATTCACCATGGGACCCAGCATATTGAAAAATGTACGGAATCCGATATTCTTTCTGATCTGCGCCACGGCTTTCAGTGCCGGATGAAACAGAGGCGCATGAAGGAAACAGAGATTGGCTTCTTCGATTTCTTTTTTCAACGGATCGGAGTGATTCTTGAATTTATAACCCATCTGCTCCATCACATTGGAAGCGCCGCTAACAGAGGTAGCGCCATAATTACCATGTTTGGCTACTTTCTTTCCAGCTCCCGCTACAATAAAACAAGCCAGTGTAGAAATATTAAAAGTATTTTTTCCATCGCCGCCTGTGCCAACAATGTCTATTACTTCATGGCCATTGAGGTCTACTGGTACAGCCAGTTCCAGCAATCCATCACGGAATCCCTGCAACTCTTCGATGGTAATACTGCGCATAAGGTACACCGTGATGAAGGCTGTGATCTCGGTATCATTGTAAACGCCTTTGGCCAGGTTGAGCATTACCTCTCTTGCCTGTGGCCTCGACAGGGTTTTGTGCTCGAACAGATGTTGTAATAATTTCTTCATGTAATCACGGATTTCACTGATTAAACTTCTGATTTCACTGATTGATGAAATGGATTTAGTAGATTTTAGAATTTTATACTATCAACTATCAACTATTAACCACCAACTACCAATATCAACTACGAACTATCAACCACCAACTCTCTCTCCTCACATCCCACATCTCTCATCCCACATCTTTCTCTTAATTTTTCAGCCAGTTCCGCAGGATGGTTTCGCCGTCGGGCGTGAGTACACTTTCGGGATGGAATTGGACACCCTGTACATCATATTTCCGGTGTTGCAATCCCATGATATAACCCTGCTCATCCCGCGCTGTGATCTCCAGTTCTTCCGGAAATCCTTCTTCACTAACAATCCAGCTATGATACCTGCCTACTTCAATTTCCGCGGGTAAACCTTTGAACAGGGGCGAAACATGAAGATCCAAAGCAGAATTTTTTTTCAAGGGCTTTCCATTTTTTTGTTCTTTTTGACTATTCATGATTTTTGTGGCCACTCCATGATACACCGTCGTAAGATTCAGCAATGTGCCTCCGAAGGCTTCGCCTATGGCCTGATGTCCGAGGCAAACACCAAGAATGGATTTGCTCGATGCATATTCGCGGATCAGGGGCAGAAGTTGCCCCGCTTCTTTTGGAATTCCAGGTCCGGGAGATAAAATGATCTTGTCATATTCCCGCACCTTCTCCATTGGCAACTGGTCGTTGCGAAAAACATCCACCTTTCCCCCCGTAATCTTCTGCACCAGGTGCACCAGGTTGTAGGTAAAGGAATCATAATTGTCGAATACTAATATTTTCATTTCAGTTTTTTATAAGTCGTCAATTGAAAAAGTCACGCCTTAATTTTTCTTTCTATCAACTAACAACTATCAACTATCAACTTTCTTCACTCCTCACTGATCATTTCATAGAAACCATGCTCTCTCCCTAATTCCCAATTCCTAATTCCCAATTCCAATTACTTTAATACCCCAATACCTTAATACCTTAATACCTCAACACCCCAACCCCTCCGCCATTCGAATGGCGCTCTTCAGGGCATTGAGTTTATTATTGACCTCCTGCAATTCGCTCTCGGGCTGACTCGCTGCTACAATTCCGGCACCTGCCTGAAGAAACAAAGTATTGCTTTTGCTGAGCAGGGTCCGGATCATGATGGCGTGATTGCAGGAACCATCGAATCCTACAAAACCGATCGCTCCTCCATAAAAACTTCTTCCCGAGGGTTCGTACTGGTCGATCAGTTGCATGGCCCTGTACTTTGGTGCACCACTAAGTGTGCCCGCTGGAAAGGTCTTGAACAGGATCTCAAATGGATTGCTGGTTCCCGGCACTTCCCCTGTTACTTCACTTACCAGGTGGATCACATGAGAATAATACTGCACCCGCCGGTACTGACTCACTACGACATTGGAACAAACGGTGCTCAGGTCGTTTCTTGCAAGGTCCACCAGCATCACGTGTTCGGCGTTTTCCTTGGGATCCCTGATCAGTTCATCAGCCCTTTGACGGTCTACCAGATCTTCTCCCGTACGACGAAAAGTTCCCGCAATGGGATGCACCACGGCCTTTCCGTTGCGGATGATCAGTTGGGCCTCAGGTGAAGAACCCATCAATTTATAATCGCCATAATCGAAGAAGAAGAGATAAGGTGAAGGATTGATATTGCGCAGTGCGCGATACACATTGAATTCATCGCCGATGAAGGACTGCTGAAAACGACGGCTCAACACAATTTGAAATACATCGCCCCTATAACAACTGGCAATTCCTTTTTTCACCATCTCGCGGTAATCCTCATCCGACATATTCGAGGTTTCATCCGAAACAGTTTTAAATGGATACACCGGAACATCCTTGCTATTGATCAGGCTTTCTACCAGCGATCCATCAGTTTCCAATCCGGCAATCCTGTTCTCGCAAAGTATCAGTTCATCTTTGTGATGATTGATGGCGATGACATATTGATACAGGCGGTATCGCGCCAAAGGGATCTGGTTGGAACTATCGGTAGGTTTTTTAAAGCGGATGGTTTCGAAAAACTGTACGGCGTCAAAACTGAAATAACCATACAAGCCTTGTGCAAACTGTGCGGGTCTTGGATCATCAGCACTGAGTTGAAATCTTTGCATGAAATTCCACAACAGTTCCTTCAAGTCGCCATTGCCCGAAACTTTGGCCCGTTGTGCGTTTTCATTGGGCAATTTGAATTCCACATGGTCCTGGTCCCTGATCTCGATACCGGCAATGGCATTAATGCATATGAAAGAATAACTGTTCTCTGCCGAATGATGATCGGCGCTTTCCAGAAGAACGGTATCACGAAAGCGGTCGCGCAGCCGAAGGTAAATGCCCACGGGCGTGTACACGTCGGCCAACATTCTTTTTACTGATGTATGGATTTGAATGGGTTTCATTCCAGATTTTTTCTTGATTCAGCCAAATAAAAAAGCCCCGAATTGTCCGGGGCTTCTGAATATGATGATCAATCATAGTTATGACTATACAGAAACCCTAGAGCCTGTATGCCACCACCACTGATTGTTGCTGAACTTTTTCATTCTGTTGCAAAGATGTGGTCTGGATCACAAATGAGCAAAAAAATTTTTTTTAGCTTTAATTAAAACCGTTTTATGATAGTCGAGCACAAAAAGAAGGGAACGCGCGGAATGTTCTTTGTGGATTATGAAGGCGAGGTGGCGGCAGAAATGATTTATTCCCTGCCTTCTGCAGACATCATGATGATTGAACACACAGAGGTAGAAGATGTACTCAGGGGGAAAAATATTGGCTATGAACTGGTGCATGCCGGTGTGGAATATGCGCGCCACCATGGACTGAAGATCATTGCCACCTGTCCTTTTGCAAAATCCGTTCTCGATAAAAAGCCGGAGTGGAGGGATGTACTGGCGGAATGAAAGAGAGAGCGGTTGGCGAATGGCTCATAGTAGTTGATAGTTGATAGTTGGTAGTTAATAGTTGATAGTTGGAACCGCAAAGGACGCAAGGATAGAACAGCAAAGAGACGCAAAGGAATCAAACAAATTAAAGGGAAATTCCTTTGCGTTTCTTTGCGTATGCTATGCATTCTTTGCGTTTAAAAAAATAACCATAGAAGATCTCTTTCACAACCAGAAACCAGAAACATGAAACTCTTCTCCTTCACCCTTTTTTTATTTTTCTTTTTTTCCGTACAGGCACAAACTGATTCCTTTTATTTGTTCAAACCAGACCGCGTGTTCGATGGCGAGAACATGCATACTGGTTGGGTGGTTCTCGTTCATGGCAACAAGATTGAACAGGCAGGCGATATGAATTTCAAACTGCCTGCAAATACAAGGGTAATAGAATTGAAAGGCGCAACAGTTTTGCCCGGACTCATTGAAGGGCACTCTCATTTATTTCTTCATCCTTATAATGAAGTAAGCTGGAACGACCAGGTGCTTCGCGAAAGCAGGGCCGAGAGAACTGCAAGAGCTGTGAATCATGCACGCGCCACCCTGCTTGCCGGTTTCACAACTGTCAGGGACCTTGGAACGGAAGGTGCCATGTATGATGATGCCGGACTGAAAAGAGCCATTGAAAAAGGTGTTGTACCCGGACCGCGAATGATCATTGCCACCAGGGCCATTGTTGCAAAAGGTGCTTATGGTCCCAACCTTGGCAATCCGGATCTCGAGCTTCCTCAGGGTGCAGCTGAAGTGGGAAGTGCAGACGAACTGGAAAAAGAAGTAAGGACCCAGATATCCAAAGGAGCTGACGTGGTCAAGATCTATGCAGACTATCGTTGGGGAAGGAATGGAGAATCTGCACCTACATTCACGTCCGACGAATTAGCGGCAGCGGTTGCTGTTGCCCGAAGCAGCGGTCGCGAAGTGGCGGTTCATTCCAGCACGGCAGAAGGCATGCGCAGAGCCATCATCGCCGGCGTTTCCACCATCGAGCACGGAGACGAAGGAACGGAAGAACTGTTCAGGCAAATGAAGAAAAAAAACATTGCGCTCTGTCCTACCCTTGCAGCGGGCGATGCAATTCTTCAGTATGGAGGTTGGAAAAAAGGAATTGATCCGGAGCCTGCGCGGATTACGGCGAAGAAAAAAAGTTTTGAAGCAGCGATGAAGGCAGGCGTCAAGATTTGCATGGGAGGTGATGTAGGGGTATTTGCCCACGGCGACAATGCCAGGGAAATGGAATTAATGGTAGACTATGGCATGAAGCCACTGGATGTTCTTCGGTCAGCCACCTCCGTGAATGCGGATGTTTTTGGCTATGCCGACCGCATTGGAAGGATCAGGTCCGGACTGCTTGCCGACCTCGTGGTTGTGGACGGAGACCCAAGCCGCAATATCAAAAATATCAGGAGCGTGTTGATGGTGATGAAGAACGGAGTGTTTTACAAAGAATAGTTGATAGTTGATAGTTGGTAGTTGATAGTTGATAGTCGGTAGTTGGTAGTCGGTGGAAGGGAAAGAGAGATTTAAGCGCGGAGAGTTACGAAGAGGGCCGTGGTGATCGCCGCAAACTGCGCAAACTATTTCCCCTTGTGACTCTTTTTCTGACAGGTGGTTTATAAATGGTCTTGAATTCTATTCCCTGCACATTAAAAAATCCTGGTTGAAATGCAAAAGATAAATTCCAGGTGAGACCTATCGTTTCCAGCTTCGCATGATTTTTTCTCACTCAAAAGCTTCAAGTTCAATCTCTCTCTTCTTCGATTCTGATCGTGTTTTAGCTCCTTGGCTGTTTTTCTGACCAGCCCTTCTTTTACGTCTCATACTCTACTTTTCTTTTGGCACAATTGTTTATTTGGCATTAACTGTGGAACTAAATCGGGATTTATGAAAATCATGATGTGCTTATTGGCCGGAACCCTACTTACCAGCTTTACACCGCGGCCAGCCGACGATGATGTGGACGGCGTTTGGATGGGTTACTACCGCTCAGACCTCAGCAAAGAAAAACTCATTGTAAAATTCGACAGCCAGACAAAAATGGAATTCTTCACGGGTGGCGTGGATGACAGAACCAGCTCGGAAGGCTCTTACCGGATCCAGGGTGACTCTGTTTCTATTTCTTATAAAATGCCCAGTGGCGAACAGATCACGATGCAGGGTCAGTTCAATCGAAGAAAAAATTTCGTGAACGGAATCTGGAAGGGAAAAAATCAAAGCTCCGGAAGTTTCTATCTCGAAAAACAACAACTCCAGGAATTTTTTGCGCAACCATGAGGGAAGCTGTTAGCTGAGAGCTTTTAGCTGCCAGCTCTTTGTTGTAGCCTGCGGCGAGGACTTGTTGTGGGGGAAACCTCTGCGAAAACCTCCTCGTCTTACTTTCTCTGCGGTGAGATCTCTTTCCTAATTCCCAATTACCAATTCCCAATTACTACTATTTACAAGACTCCCTTGGTCGACGGAAGGTAATTTTTGAGCGGATCTTTTTTCACGGCCATCTTCAGTGCTTTTGCAAATGCTTTAAAGATCGCTTCGATCTTGTGGTGTTCATTGTCTCCGGTACAGGCAATATTTAAATTGCAGCGCGATGCATCGGAAAAAGATTTGAAGAAATGAAAAAACATTTCTGTTGGAACATCTCCGATCTTTTCCCTCCTGAATTCTGCATTCCACACGATCCAGTTTCGTCCGCCGAAATCGATCAGCACTTTTGCTTCGGCATCATCCATGGGAAGAGCAAAGCCATATCTTTCAATACCCGCCTTATTTCCAAGCGCCCTCGCAAAAGCTTCACCCAATGTGATGCCGGTATCTTCAACTGTGTGATGTTCGTCTATGTGGAGATCGCCCTTTGCCTGGAGTTTTAAATCAATGAGCCCGTGACGTGCGATCTGGTCCAGCATGTGATCGAAAAATCCAAGCCCGGTGTGGATCTCTGATTTTCCACTTCCATCCAGGTTCAGTTCTATATTGATTTCCGTTTCGTTTGTTTTTCGGCTATGGATCACCGAACGGTTGTCCGATTTAAGGAAACCATAGATATCTTTCCATTCCCTGGTTTCCAGCGCCACGGCCTTTTCCAATTCTTCGCGGGAAGAAGTGACTTCACGACTTCCGAGATCAGGATTATTTTTCAGCCAGAGCGCTTTGCATCCCAGGTTCACCGCCAGTTGCACATCAGTGATGCGATCACCAATGACAAAAGATTGCCCGAGGTCATACTCCGGATTATTGAGGTAATCTCCGAACATACCAGTTCGAGGCTTGCGGTTGGGAGAATTTTCTTCCGCCAGACTTGAATCAATTAGTTCTTTTGAAAAAACAACGCCTTCATTGGCAAATGAACTCATGACCAGGTTGTGCACCGGCCAGAATTGTTCTGCCGGAAATTTTTCTGTACCCATTCCGTCCTGATTGGTTACAAGCACCAACTCATAATCGAGTTCTTCTGCGATGCGACTCATGTACTTGAAGACATGGGGATAGAAGATCAGTTTGTCGAATGAATCAACCTGGTAACTCGGTGGAACTTCTTCAATGAGCGTTCCATCCCTGTCTATGAAGAGAACCCTTTTGCCCCTGCGCGGCGAAGCCGGTTGTTGCATGCTGATCTTTATTTGATTTTTGCCCTTGCAGCTTTTACTTCAGCAGGGGTGACGGCACTGGCCTTGTTGCCAAAACTGTTTCGCACATAGGTCAGCACATCAGCGATCTGCTGGTCGCTCAGGTGGGCCTGCACAGGCATGGTGTTCGAAAATGTGTCACCGTCGATTTCCACCTTGCCATGAGAGCCTTTCAACACCAGGTTGATCAACGTAGTTTTTGATCCCAACACCCATTTCGTTTTGTCCAGCGGAGGATTCATATTGGGCACTCCGGAACCATCCACCTGGTGACAAGTGAGACAATTGGTACTGTACACAATTTTTCCTCTTGATACCGATGTCTTCAATGAAGACTGTGTCGAAGGAGTCGTTTTCTTTTTTGCAGGTTCTGTTTTCTTTGTCTGTGCCAGTGAAAGCATGGGCAACAGAATGAATACGAGGACAGATTTAATTTTCATCATTCTTCACTATTTACCCTTGTAAGAAATTTTCCAGATATTTCCTTTGTTGTCGTCTGTTACATACAAAGATCCGTCAGGACCTTGTGCCAGTCCGCAGGGACGGTATTGGGCTTCCCTTGTTGTAGTAACCACTTCTTTGCCGGCAAAACCATCAGCAAAAATTTCCCAGGGCCCGCTAGGCTTTCCATTTTTGAAGGGAACAAAAACAACAAAATATCCTTTCTGTGGAAGCGGTGCACGGTTCCATGATCCATGAAATGCAATGAAGGCACCATTGCGATATTTTTCCGGAAACTGTTTCCCTGTATAAAACAAAAGTCCGTTGGGTGCGAGGTGAGCCGGGAAGGCAATCACCGGTGTATCTACATTGGAGCAGCGTCCCTGCTTTTTTGAATCACCGCCATATTCCGGTGCGAGAATTTTTTTATGCTGCACATCATCATAATAACAATAGGGCCAACCAAAATTGGAACCTTTCTTTACTTCCAGCATTTCTTCCGCGGGTAGGTCAGCACTCTGCTGGTCATTGTAATATTGAGGGAACATGTTGAGCTGGTCGCGTCCATGCTGCATCACAAATAATGTATTGGTCACAGTATTCCAGTCAAGTCCCACCACATTGCGAATACCCGATGCATAGTGAACGCCTTCGGAATAAGACTGGTCTTTTTTATCAGCTTTAAATTCCCAGATCCCACCGGCGGTTTCGAGAATGGGACAGGGATCTTTGCCCATGGAGCCGTTGGTTCGGTCCTGTTCCTGGCAGGAATTGGAAGGAGCTCCAATGTTCACAAAAATATTTCCGTCGTTGTCCAGGGCAATGGATTTGGTATTGTGCTGCGAACCATCAACCAGTCCTGTTATGATGCGTTCAGGATTGTTTGGATTCGTCACTTCATTGTTTTCCATTTTATAGCGGAATACTTCCGAATTGGAAGAAGCATAGAGATAACCGTTCTTGATGGCGATGCCGGTTCCTCCATAATTTCCAAAACCCGTAGTGTCATCGATCTTACCATCTTTGTTGCGGTCGCGAAGGCGAATGATGCCTTTGCCATTCAGAACACGTTCCAGCTTCACATAAATATCGCCATTGCTATTGACCACGATGTGTCTTGGCCTTCCCAGACTCCTGGCAATCACATCAGCCTGAAAGCCTGCAGGAAGCTTGATGTTGACCGATGGTTGCTGGGCAAACGTTTCTGTAATAAAGAAACAGGAGACGAAAAAAAGCAGGGGTAATCTGTATTTCATATGTTTCAAGTATGGTGCGTTAAATGTACGTCAATAGGAAAAATCTTTGAGCGCTTTTATTAGTTCTTCATTTTCTTGCGGCGTGCCCACTGTAATGCGCAGACAGTCTTCACATAGGATCACATTGCTACGGTTCCGGACAATTATGCCTTTGTCTTTAAGGTATTGATATGCCCTGGTAGCAGCCTGCATCCTGGCCAAAACAAAATTCGCATCTGAGGGAAATACTTTTTGTACGAAGGGCAGCTCCTGCAGAAGTCTGGAAAGAACTTCTCTTTCTTTTACCGTTTCCCGTATCATGGCATTCACTTCTTCGAGGTGATCCAGCGCCTGCAATGCGAGATCCTGCGTAGCTCCATTGATATTATAAGGTGGTTTGATCCGGTTCAACAGATCGATGATTTCAATGGAAGCGAAATTCATTCCCAGGCGGAGTGCGGCCAGTCCCCAGGCTTTTGAAAATGTTTGCATCACCACCAGGTTGGGATAGTCTTTTAGTTCTGCCAGAAAAGAACGTTGCCTGCTGTAGTTGATATAGGCTTCGTCGATGACCACAATGCCATCAAAATTATGAATCACCATCTCGATATCTTCATGGTGCATACTGTTGCCGGTAGGATTGTTGGGTGAACAGAAAAAAATCAGCTTTGTGTTTGCATCAATGGCCTGTTCGAGTCCTTCAAGGTTGAGTTGAAATCCGGGAATAAGCTGCACTTCCTTTACCTGCACATCATTGATGTGGGCGTACACTTCATACATGCCATAGGTGGGGGAACAAATGATGATGTTGTCTTTTTTGGGCTCGCAGAAAGCGCGGATCAGCAGGTCAATGCATTCATCACTTCCGTTTCCAAGAAGAATATTTTCAGCCGGAATATTTTTTATGGCACTGATCTTTTTTTTAAGCTCCCATTGAAGCGGGTCGGGATAACGGTTATACCATTTTGTCAATGGTGAGCCAAAGCTGTTCTCATTGGCATCCAGAAAAACCCTGGCTACCCCGCTGAATTCACTTCTTGCGGAGGAATAAGGCTGTAAATTCTTGATGTTCTCTCTTACGAGTTTATTGAGATTAAAACCCATTGTGTTAAGGTATTGAGTGGAATTGGGAATTGGGAATTAGGAATTGGGAATTAGGAATTAGGAATTAGGTAGAAATTCAGAGGTAAGAATTATTTTCTTTCACCTGGTCTAAGTTGGAATTCTCATCTCTTTCTCTTCTCTTTCTCTTTCTCTTCTCCCATCTCTCATCTCACATCTCACATCTTCTCACTCCTAATCCTCACCGCGTGCGCATGGCCGTCCAGTCCTTCCGCTTCGGCCATGGTGATTACGGTTTGAGCAATCAGGTTCAGACCTTCGCGGGTCAGTTTTTGAAAACTGATTTTTTTTACAAAACTGTCAACGCTTACGCCACTGTAGGCTTTTGCAAATCCATTGGTGGGAAGAGTATGATTGGTACCCGTTGCATAATCGCCAACACTCTCCGGTGAAAAATTTCCAATGAACACAGATCCGGCATTGATGATGCGTTCAGCAATGATCTCGGCTTCGCGACAACTGATGATCAGGTGCTCGGGTGCGTACTCATTCACCAGGTCGATGGCTTCGGCTATGGTCTTCACCAAAACCGCCTTGCTATTCGACAGGGCTTTTTGTGCAAGGTCTTTCCGGGGCAGGGTTTCTATTTGCAGATCCAATTCCTTTTTCACCTTGTCGATCACAAAAAGTTCAGGGCTCACCAATAATACCTGGCTGTCTATTCCATGCTCGGCCTGTGAAAGAAGGTCGGCGGCCACAAAGGAAGCATCAGAGGTTTCATCCGCCATCACACAAACTTCACTGGGACCGGCAGGCATGTCAATAGCGACTCCCTGCATCTGCACCAGTTGCTTGGCCGCGGTTACATACTGGTTTCCCGGACCGAAAATTTTATTGACTGCCGGAATCGTCTCGGTACCAAAAGCCATAGCAGCGATGGCCTGCGCACCGCCTGTACGAAATACTCTTGTGACACCTGTGATCCTCGCGGCAAACAAAATCGCCGGATGAATTTTTCCGTTCTCTTTACTGGGTGTACACAAAATAATTTCTTTACAGCCTGCAAGTTTCGCGGGAATAGCCAGCATCAACACAGTGGAGAAAAGAGGTGCAGTTCCGCCGGGAATATAGAGTCCCACTTTTTCGATGCCCACATTTTTCCTCCAGCATTGAATGCCCGGAACTGTTTCTACCACTTCTGTTCTTCCGAGTTGCTTGCGATGAAAAGTTTCAATGTTGTTTTTGGCCTGCTCTATGGCTTTGATCAGTTCCGGTGAAATTTCCCGGTCCGCATTTTCCATTTCCACCCTGCTCACTTCAAATTGTTCGGGCTCGAATCCGTCAAATTTTTTTGTAAAACTTCTCAGGGCTTCATCACCATGCTGGCGAACACCGTTGAGAATAGATTGCACAGATTCGAGAACCGCGCGGTTGTCGACATAAGGCCGTTTTAATAATTGGCTCCAGTCTTTTCTATCAGGATTCTCAATGATTTCCATAATAAACTTTACATGATCATTTTCTCAATCGGCACCACCAGGATTCCCTGAGCGCCAGCTTTCTTCAATGCTTCGATCTTTTCCCAAAATTCATCTTCATTCAATACACTGTGCACCGAACTCCAGCCGCTTTCTGCGAGCGGAAGAACGGTTGGACTCTTCATGCCAGGCAAAAGTGCAATGATCTGATTGAGGCAATTGTTGGGCGCATTGAGCAGTATGTATTTATTGTTCTTGGCTTTTTTTACCGCCCGGATTCGGAACAAAAGTTGTTCGAGCAATTGTTCCTGTTCTCTTCCAAGTTGTTTGGAACGAACAAGTACAGCCTGACTTCTCAGAATTGTTTGCACCTCCTGCAATCCATTCATGAACAATGTAGAACCGCTACTTACCAGATCACACACAGCGTCTGCCAAACCTATGCTGGGCGCCAATTCTACCGAGCCGCTGATCTCGTGGATCTCGGCTTCAACATGGTTTTCATTCAAAAACTTTCTTGTAAGCACCGGATAACTCGTGGCAATTTTTTTACCCTGTAAAAATTGAACGCTTCCATATTGATCCGTCTTGCGCACAGCGATCGAAAGGCGGCATTTGCCAAAACCCAGTTGTTCTACGGCCTCTATGTTCTTTTCTTTTTCAAATAGAACATTCTCCCCCACGATGCCGATCTGAGCTACATTGTCCTCCACATATTGAGGGATGTCATCATCACGAAGAAAATATACTTCAAGAGGAAAATTATCGGCAACGCTTTTCAGGTGGTTGTGCCCATTCTTCACCGCAATGCCGCAGTCGTTCAACAGCGCTACGCTGTCGTCGTGTAATCTTCCTGATTTCTGTATCGCAAGTTTCAGCGACATGTCATTGATTTAACGTGAATCCCTGCCCGCTATAGCTTTAGTGTACGCTGTCAGCGAAGGCGGGCTACTGGTGAATGATCAGTTTTGAAGACGTAAACCGTTTCAAACTGGTTTCTGTCTTCAATTAGTTGTTCTAATATCCTCTCTTACTTTCTTTAAGGTTGATCGCACCCATTATCTGATCAAGTTATTCTTGAACACCTTCGATGCTATCGGTGAAATCCATCCCTAATGCCGTGTAATCCCTGTCAAAAAGAAGGGCTCACCAATGGTAAGCCCTCGTTATATTCATTGCATACATCAACGGCTTACCCCCAGGCAAGTAGATGATGATGTGTATGTACAAGAATCAACATGGAGGGCAAAATTAAGCCCCAAATCTTACCGGCCAAAAGTTTTTTGGGTACAAGTAAACTTGGGTATAAGTAAACTAAGGTGGCGTGTAGGTCATTCACAAAGACTATAAGCAAATTAGATTGTAAGTCAGTTCCCGAATTAAAAATCTTCGAAACCCTTGAACGTCATTGCGAGCGAAGCGACCCCCGCACGGTGCGGGGCTAAAGCTATAGCGGTGGCGCAAGCAATCCCCCGCCTTCCTTAGTAAATACTATGCAGTAGTGAGGGTATGCGTTTCCCGAGCAAAGCGAACCTTTGCGCCTTCTATCCTTTGCATCCCTGCCGGCAGGCAGGTTTGCGTCAAACCTTACTCCAACTCCCGACTCTTTTTGCTTTTCACTTTTGAGTTTTGACTTATTTTGAGTTCCAGTTCCATTGAATCTTTATGCAAGGATGTAATCATAGTAAGAATTCACACCGGTTTTTTGGAGTATTCCTTTTTTTATTTTTTTGTGTGAAGGCTGAAAGCCAGGTGGAGAGCGAGATCCAGGTCTATGCATCTCCAACTGTCGGAAACAAACAAACCATATTTGAGCTGCACAGCAATTATACGATCAAAGGAATCAAAGACCTTCCCGATCCTTCTGCTGCCAACTATCTCAATGAATCTCTCGAAATCACACACGGCTTCGGCAATAATTTCGAGATTGGCTGCTATTTCTTTACCACGTTCAATCCTTCTGGAAAATATGAGTATCTCGGAAGTCACATCCGGCCGCGATTTACTGCACCAGCGTCCTGGAATTGGAAACTGGGAGTGAGCCTTTCTGCCGAATTTGGCTTTTTCAGACAAGGTGTCGATCAACCTTTTTATTGGGAGGGAGAGATCCGTCCCATTATTGATAAAACAACAGGCAACTGGTATTTTTCCCTGAATCCGAATATTGATTTTATACTCACTGGTGACAATAAACACTGGGGACTGGGGCCACAATTCAAAACTGTATATACCATCCGGAAAAAATTTGGATTGGGGCTTGAATACTATGGCGAATTGGGAACATTCAGCAAAATCTATCCCATCAAAGAAGAGGAACATTTACTTGGTCCCATGCTCGATCTCTACCTGCATCCCAAATGGGAACTCAATACAGGATTTCTTTTTGGTCTCACACCCAACTCCAATCAACGCGCGGTGAAGTTGATCATCGGCAGAAGAATTTAGCCCGACATTTTGTTTCCGCAAACCTGTCCAAGAACCAGTGCGGAGAAAGAGAAAGGTGGAAAGCAGGATATAAAGAGATAAGTATTTGTTCGAAGAGAGTTTAAATCAGAGGAAGTTAAACGCAAAGAACGCGGAGGAGGCGCAGAGGTCGCAGAGAAAGAGATCGGAGGGTAACAAATAAAATTCCTTGCGTCCCTTTGCGCATTCTCTGCGCTCTTTGCGTTTAAATTTTCTTACGGAATAAAACTTGCTCTTGGTCCGCCGGAGGCAAAGACGGCCAGCATCCTGCTTTTTTGTCCATTGCTAAACATATACATGCAAGGATCGTCTGTATAGTCCATATAGTTCATCGTCATTTCTACTGCATTATCGCCGCAACTATTGTGCAATGGATAAGAAGGACATCCATAGTTAGCAGTAGTATGTTTGGGTGTATCGCCTACGAGGTCGTCACCGCAGGTGGCATCACCCCAGATGTGACGAAGGTTCATCCAGTGGCCAACTTCATGAGTAGCAGATCTTCCTTTGTCGTATGGCGTAATCAATGAACCTGTTCTTCCGAATGCATCATAAAGAATTACCACGCCATCAGTAGCTGCCTTACCACCGGGAAATTGAGCATATCCCAATAGTCCGCCTCCCAGGTTGCAAACCCAAACATTGAGGTTGTGCGCCGGATCAACCACATCATCTCCACCTTTATTGCTATACTTCATCGCATCATTGGCTTGCCAGCTTTTTTTGGTTGTTTTTTTACGGATGGTTTTGGATAGCGTGAAGTGCACGCCCACATTGGCCTTCACGCTGGCGAATAATGAAGGCACCTGAGAGTTGTCTTTGTTTTGAAGATTATAATCCTCATTCAAAACATCGATCTGGCTGGCGATCTGCGCGTCGGAAATGTTCTGGGCATTTGTGTTATACAATACATGAACTACAACCGGAACCTCAATGGTAGTCGCAGCAATTTTGCTGAGTTCTCCGCTGGTGATGATTCTGCGGGTAAATTGTTCGATCTGGTTCATTCTATCTGCCAGTGAAGGATCTTCCGATAATTGTGCCTTCAGCACTTCGTCTGTTGCACAAGTGCGTTTTGAAGGAACCTGTTCTTCACTCACTGGCGCTTCTGATTTCTGGCAGCTGAAGAAGAATACAACTCCAAGGAGGATGATGCTAATTTTTCTCATGATGTGTGTTTTAGGTATTAAGGTATTGAGGTATTGAGGTATTAAGGTGGAATTGGGAATTAGGAATTAGGAATTAGGAATTAGGAATTGGGAATTGGGAATTGGGAAGGAGCAGGTTTCTATGAAATTAAATCCGGGTAATTCTTATAGTCATAAATCCTGGCAATCATTGAAAATCCTTGTAATCCTGGTTGGAATTAGGGGGAGAACAGGTTCCTATGAAATCATCAATCCTGCTCATCCAATAAATCAATCTGTGAAATCTGAACTGAATCCGCGAAATCCGT
Organism: Flavisolibacter sp.; assembly: GCA_045805145.1. Taxonomy (GTDB): domain Bacteria; phylum Bacteroidota; class Bacteroidia; order Chitinophagales; family Chitinophagaceae; genus Flavisolibacter. The sequence continues at coordinate 38,205 of JBJMLU010000194.1, forward strand.
GATAAAATCAACCACCAACTACCAACTCTCCCTAAGATAGTATTTTTAATGAATTAAAAGCATCTGTCCGCAACCTTTGCGGCGGGTAAAACGTCTGGTTGGAAATGAAGTTTCTGTCGATTGCTCCGGCTCTCTTTTTTGTTAGCCTTCTGGCCGCAGGGACCGCTTCTGCACAGAGGGTGGACAGTATTTTTTTTCACCTCTACACCGACAGCCTGAAAAAAGGTTTTTACAACTACATTAATGTGGATGGTAAATTATCGAATGGCGGATGGAGACCCCTTGACTCCGTGGACGTAAAGTTCATTTCCGACGGCGGTTTTTTCAGGGGAAATGATCTTTTTGTGGATAGTTCTTTCCATGGAGACAAGATCAAAATCAAGGCTATTCTCCGGAGCAATCCTTCCATCTGGCAGGAAACTTCCGTCTATATTCGCAAACGAGGTTTTACTGAACCCCTGAAGACCAGCGAAGAAATCCTCGATGAAATAAAGCAAAAGACAAAAGTGAAGAGGAAAGGGTGATGGCTATTGGCTGATGGCTATGAGCGGTGAGCTGCGAGGTTGGTTAAGAGAGAGTTTAAATCAAGCTGTTTATTGCTTTTATTGAAAGAATTCAGAAAACAGTATGTTGCCCTCAGCCCAATATAAAATCAAGCCGAAAAAACTATCAACTCTAAATCTATCAACCACTACCAACTTTTAACGATCAACTACCAACCTTCTCTCCTTACATTTTCTTAGCGTCGTCGAGAAACTTGGCAAGACCGATGTCGGTGAGGGGATGTTTGAGGAGTCCGAGAATAGATTCAAGTGGAGAGGTGCAAACGTGGGCACCCAGTTCTGCAGCCCGTACAATATGATTGGCATTACGAATGGATGCTGCAAGAATTTCCGTTTGATATTTCTGAACGGAAAAGATCTGTGCGATTTGCCCGATCAGCAGCATGCCATCCCAGCCAGTGTCGTCAATTCTACCTATGAAGGGTGAAACGTAGGCAGCGCCTGCTTTTGCGGCGAGTATGGCCTGTCCGGCAGAAAATATCAAAGTGCAATTGGTTCTGATTCCGTTGTCGGTAAACCACTTAATTGCTTTCACGCCATCTTTGATCATCGGCACTTTCACCACGATGTTCTTGTGGATCTTCGCAAGTTTTTTTCCTTCCTCGACGATCGTAGCAAAATCAGTAGATAAAACTTCGGCGCTGATATCGCCGTTCACCATCTCACAAATGGTTTTGTAATGATTGTTGATGGCCTCTTGTCCGCGGATCCCTTCCTTTGCCATGAGCGAAGGATTGGTGGTTACTCCGTCCAGTACCCCGAGTTCATTAGCTTCCTTGATCTGTGCGAGATTGGCAGTGTCGATAAAAAACTTCATGTCTATAAATTAAAAAGCAAATATAGAAGAAATTGAAAGGGAGCCTATAGTGAATAGGCAGGGGTAAATGCAATAAAAAATGGCAGGCTACTTACATCGCACCGCTACAACCGCCTACCCTTGCTACCTTCCGGTCCTGGAGGAGTTCAGCAGGAGCTGGTCGTATAAGACCTGCCGTGGCAAATATAAAGGGTTTCTTGTTTGAGGTTTATAGTTTCTTGTTAAGAAAACCGCTGGTCCGCAGAAATGGGCAAAGAGCAGACAGCAGAAGAGAGGCAACAGTGATAACAGATGTGAGATGATAGACGGCGAAGGCAAGACAGAAAATGATATTTCCCTGTGCCAGTCATTTAAAACGGATATTAAGGATTGAATACTTTAAATAAGTGATTCCACCTAAAAACAACCATCCCCTCTGCGAAAACCTCTGCGTTCTTCCACCTCCTCAGTTAAACTTTCTTTTCTACCAACTATCAACTACCAACTACCAACTATTGCAGTAATGAATTCGCGGCCGCAAATCCAATCAACTGGTCGGCACGGTCACCAAAGGGGCGATAATAAACAAGAACCAGGTAGCTGTTTTCGGTAGCATAATAATTTCCTTCGGTTTGACTGAAGTCGGGATATCCGTGCCCACCAGCAGGTTGCGTGATGTATGCATAATTATAAAAACCCTGCTTCAGCAAAAAAGTTTTTTCATAAGCACCGTGTTCGGGATTGAATATCATTTTGCCTGTGGTGTCCGAAGCATAGTTAGAAAACTCTCCAAACAAATACAGATCGTTTCCTTCTAAGGGACGATTTCCTGGCGGAAAATAACTGAAATGCACTTGCGCATAGTCGCCCTGCCAGAATGGATTGATGCTTTCCAGCGCTTCGATGGTATAGCTTCCATTCAGGTCGCGGTAATATACATACACTTGCTGCGTGCGATTGGGATCGGGCTTCACATAGATCTGCGTGGTGTCTGCCCTGTTGTTGATATCGAGCATGCGATCGCTCTTAAGCCGAAGGCTGCGCAAGTCAATCCATCGAAACTCTTTTCCCGCAGGCAATGCTGTTACTGATTCATCACTGTATTCATAATAATTTCCACGATAAATGGTGGGATGATCAATGAAGGAAGATGTTTGCCAGTTGTTGTTCTGCAGGATCACTACTTTCAGATCGCCGGGGCTCATCACCTGAACGCGGTTATCGGTTTGCACGGCGATACTCAGTTTTTGCGCGGTTCGAAACAAACTGGAATTGTAAGGTTGCTGTATCTGCGCCGATACTGCCGTCTTGGGATCAACCACCACCATGCGCCTGGTGAAAACCAGTCTGGAAGTATCATGGTCCAGAAATACTTTCAGCAGGTAATTTCCGGAGTGACTGGGATAACAGTTACGATCGGGCACCATGGCCTGGTAATGCACATAATGAATGGTGGAGAGCGATGAATTCCGGTAGTTACTGATTTTTACATCCTGGAATCCCTGAATGTATTCAAAGGAGCGCAGTATGCTCGGCGTCCAGTCGGCATTGCATAACTCGAAGCTGTAATAATAATTTTTGACACGGTTGGTGAGGTCGTCGAAATCAAGCTCCAGCTGGTCGGTGAAACCAACCGAGATCATGGGAAATGAAGTTTGGTCTCCCAGTTTATATAGTTTTATGGACCGGATGTTTTCATCTTTGGTTTCTCCCTGGGCAAAAGCAGATGTGGAGAGAAGAATAGATATACAGATCAGGGATACAGTGCTTTTCATCATTTTAAAAATAAGACATTTAAAGACAGGAAGTATTTTTGGTGAATTGAGAGGCGGGGAAGTGAATAGTGAATAGTGAATGGTGAATAAGAGAGAGTGAATAATGAATAGTGAATGGTGAATGAGGCAACATACGTAGTTTAGCTTTCGTTCATTTGCTTTTAGTGTTTGCTCTTTCCGTTCTGACGATGACGCTCCTTGATTTCGTTGCATCCAGAAAAATTATAACCAATTATTGTGAACATTTCAGGATTTATAGCCAGGAGGATCGCTTTTAATCAGCAGAAATCTTTTTCAAGATTTATCATACGCCTTTCCATTGCTGCTACAGTGATCAGTGTAGCGGTGATGATCATCACCCTTTCTTTTGTCAATGGATTCCAGGAAACAGTCAGCGGAAAAGTTTTTAGTTTCTGGGGACATATCCGAATTGGCGCCAGACAACCTATGAAAGCTTCCATTGCAGAAGAAGCACCCATCCGTTCCAACGATTCCATGTTGCGTGCCGTTCAGCAACTGCCCCAGGTTATTTCCATTCATCCCTTTGCTACCAAATATGCCATCCTCAAAACAACTGATGAAATGGATGGCGTTCTGCTCAAAGGCCTCGACAGCACCTACGATTTTAATCATATCAGGCCCTTTCTTCAGCAGGGACGATGGATCAAATTCAATGACAGCAGTTATTCGAGAGAAATTGTTGTTTCCACCTTCACTGCGCGAACACTCAATCTCAAACTGAACGACCGTGTATTAATTTATTTTATTCGCCCTGATGGCACCATGCGTCCCGACAGGCTGAACATCGTTGGCATTTACAAAACAGGCATCGAGGAATACGATAAGACCTTTGCACTCGGCGACCTCAAACTAATCAGAAGACTTAACAACTGGGGACAGGATGAAATTGGTGGATATGAAATTTTTTTGAAAGACTATAAGCAGATGAATGCGGTGAGCGATAAAATTTTCCAGAGCGACTATTTTCCTGAACTCTGGGAAACAAAGACCAGTCGCGAGATTTATCCCAACATATTTGACTGGCTCGACATACAGGATACAAACCAGGATATTCTCATCGCCATCATGACCATCATTGCCATCATCAATCTCATTACATGTCTCATCATCCTTGTGCTGGAAAGGTTGCGCATGGTGGGCGTATTAAAAGCACTGGGCGCCAGCAATTGGACGGTTCAGAAAATATTTCTGCATCATTCCACCTTGATTACACTATCGGGTATTGGTATTGGAACCATTCTGGCACTGGGATTACTTTGGCTGCAACAAGGCACTGGTTTTATTCATTTGCCAGAAGACGCTTATTACATGGACAAGGCAGCAGTAAAAATTGTTGGATGGCAGGTGCTGCTGGTCATTGGCGGAACCTTGCTGGTTTCTTTCCTTGTTCTGCTCATTCCCTCGTTGATCGTTCGCCGCGTTCAGCCCATTAGAGCCATACGTTTCAGTTAAGCAGATGTGAGAGCAGGATACCCGTCGCCACTGCGGCGTTCAGTGATTCAGCACCGCCTTTTTTGGGAATGGTTATTTTGTCTGTAGCCATTTCCATCAACTCCTTGCTGATTCCTCTTGATTCGTTGCCGATGATGAGAATGCCGCTGTCTGTTTTCTGGTGTTGATAAAGTGATTCTCCATGCAGGCTGGCAGCATATACGGGAAGGCTTTGCTTTTTCAACCATTCTTCCTTCTCATCGTAGTAAATCTTTACACGTGCGATGCTGCCCATGCTTGCCTGTATTACTTTGGAATTATACAGGTCGGCGCATCCGTGGTTGCACACAATATTCCGGATACCAAACCAGTCGGCGATGCGGATGATGGTTCCAAAATTACCAGGGTCCTGAATGGTGTCCAGATACAGAACAAACGAATCAGCTATGGGTTCTTCGGTCTCAAACTGCTTCACGATGGCCACTACTTCGTGCGCGGTCTGCAACTGAGAGAGCTTTTGTAACTCGATCCCACTCACCTCAATGGTCGGAAACCTGCGGGCTTCCTCTGAGTGATGGCTGATCCAGTCGTGAATGGCGTAAACCTTGATAATTTGCTCGGGAATGAGCTCCATCAACTCCGAGATGATCTTGGGTCCTTCGGCGGGAAACAACTTTAACCCTTCTCTATATTTTTTCTGGCTTAAACTTTGAATATCTTTGATTTCCTTTTTACTTAGCATAGTCTGGCATTAAACATTATGTCTTTTACAGCGGCAACAAAATTTAAATACCTCTGTCTTTTTGTTGCTGCGGTTTCCTTCTGCACTTTATTTCATTCCTGTACGGTCGTTAAAGACTATCCTGTAAACCGGCCTTTCGTTTACCGCACCAGGATCAATATTGAAGGTAAATATAGTACCGATGAAAAAAAGCAGTTGGTCTCTTCTCTTGAACAACAACTGCACGACAGTATCAAGGTAAGGTCAACAACTAAATTTTTGTTCTGGACCGTTTACAAAAAACCAGCGGTGTACGATTCGCTCAATGCCAGCAAGTCGGAAGAATACATGACGGTTCTTCTGCACAATATGGGCTATTACCGTGACAGCATTTCCTTTCATGATTCTGTTGTGAAGGAAGAAGACCAGCTCAGAACTCTTATTGATTTTACGGTAACTCCCGGCAAACTGATCAGGGTTGATTCGGTTTGGTATAACCTGCTTGACTCGGTAGCTTATCGTCCGCAGATCGATACCCTGCAACAACTCACGCTCAATTCACTGAATAAGAAACTAATAAAACCAGGAGATCCTTTTTCCATTCCGCTCATTTCTGCCGAGAGGGACCGGTTGTCGGATGTGTACAGGAACAATGGATTTCTCCGGTTCTCCGGCGATCAGCTGATCTCCGTGTGGGACACTGTAGGTACTTCCATTCTGCGGTTCACCACAGATCCCAGTGAACAATTCCGGCAGCTCGAAGAACTCAGAAGAAGAAGAGAAAATCCAACAGCGAGTGTTGAATTCCGGCTTCGACCTGAACCCGACAGCAATAAGCTGACTCGCTATTATGTAGGCACTGTAAGGATCTTTCCCGATTTCAACAGCGACACTTCTCTTTATAAACCAAAACTGGAGGTGCTCACCCACAACCACTACCAGTTCATTTCCTACCAGGGATTATTCAAGTCAAGAAAACTGCTCCATTTTATTTACCTCGACAGGGGCGAGCTGTATAGTCAAAGCAATTACCTGCGTACATTGAATAAACTCAATTCCATTGGTGCCTGGCAACGGGTAGACATCAACCAGCTACCCAGGCCGGGACAGGACACGGTTGATTTTGATATCAGGATGATGCCTGCAAAAAAATACAACGCCAGTGTGAACCTGGATGTAAGCTATAACCAGGGAAATATTTCGGCAACCAATCTGGTTGGTCTTGGTACTACCTTCACCCTGATCAACAGAAATTTTCAAAAAGAAGCCAACCAGGCTACCACCAATTTTCGATACGGTGTGGAGCTCGCATCTCAAACCAATATTCAAACGCAACAGGCCATCATCAGCCATACCATTCAGTTCCCGCGACTGGTTCCGCGATTCACCTGGATCCCTCCTTCGATTCGCGAAGATGCCCGCACTTATCTTTCCTTCAATTTCGGATACACCGACCGTATCGACTACTACCGCGTAGCGACCATTAATACTTCCTGGGCCTATGAATTCAACTGGAAAAAAATCTTGCTGGGAATTCGCTTTCCCAATATCGAATACAATTTTCTGCAAAAGCGTCCGCTGCTCGACACGCTGGAAGCGCACAATGCTTCTTATAAATATATCTTCAACGATGGCCTGATCATTTCCACCCTGTATAATTTCACGATTGCAGGAGGAAGAAAAAACCTTGCGAATTTAACAAGGATCAGTTTTGAGGAATCAGGATTGATCGCAGGCATGCTGCATTCCGTTATACCCAATGCAAAGCTGTATCGATTCATCAAGCTCGATGCAGAATTTACCCAGACCTATAAGATCCGCAGGTCGGCCCTGGCCTGGCGCTTTTTTGGTGGTGTAGGTTATGGACTTCCGTTTTCACTAGAGAATGGAGCAAAAGATTCCGCCAATTTTTACATGCCTTTTTTCCGTCAATACTATGGCGGTGGTCCCAACAGCATGCGTGCCTGGAGCGTGCGCAAACTCGGTCCGGGTTCTTCTATCAAGTCTTTTGCCAACAACATAGCTCCAGACCGCTTTGGTGATATTCGCCTGGAACTAAATGGTGAATACCGGTTTTACATCACACAGATCTTCGGATTTCCTTCAGAGGGTGCTTTGTTCACCGATATTGGAAACGTCTGGTTCCTTCGCAAGAACGGCGACTTTGTAAATGGAGAATTCAATATCAATAGACTTTGGACCGACATTGCCATCGGAGCCGGAACCGGATTCCGTATTGACTTTGGATTTTTAAAAGCAAGATTTGATTATGCTTATAAAGTGAAGAATCCAAGTCCTGATGCGGCTGAAGCTGAATCACAGAACAAATGGTTTTACAACTGGCAATTACTCAATGGACAATTCCAGCTGGGCATCAACTATCCTTTCTAAGAAGTTCATTTATTTTCTTTTCTGCTTCCTCCATGATGATGGCATCCTTCACATGAAATTCACCGATCCTTGTGCGCCGAAGGCTGCTTAGATATCCTCCACTTCCCAGGCTTCTTCCAAAATCATTGGCCAGACTTCGTATATAGGTTCCCGTGGAGCAGACCACACGAAATGAGATTTTGGGAAGATCAAAGGAAATGATCTCAAATTCAGAGATCATCACTGGCCTTGGCTCAAGCTTTACGTCCACACCTCTTCTTGCCAGCTCGTACACCCGCTTGCCTTCCACTTTGATGGCTGAATGAATGGGTGGGGTTTGCATAATGTTGCCGGTAAAGGCAAGGGCCTGTTCATTTAGTTCTTCGAAGGAAAAGTTTTTTACTTCCCTGAAATCTTCCGGCTCGCTCTCAAGATCATACGTAGGTGTACTAGCTCCAAGGGTGATGGTTCCTGTGTATTCTTTTTCTTTGGCCATGTACTCATTGATCTTTTTCGTGAATTTGCCGGTACAAACAATGAGCAGGCCTGTAGCCAGTGGGTCAAGTGTTCCTGCATGTCCTACTTTTTTGGTGCGCACCAGGTTGCGCAGCTTCCGCACCACGTCAAATGAGGTCCAGTACAGGGGTTTATCAATCAGCAGCACTTGCCCTTCTGTGAATATATTGTCTTGATCCATTGGGGAGCAAAAGTAGTTATTAAGGTATTGGGGTATTAGGGGGGAATTGGGAATTGCCTCCTTCGCTATCGCTACGGCGGCCACAGAGGAATTGGGAATTCGGAATTCGGAATTCGGAATTGGGAAGGGGAATTGGGAATTAACCGCAAAGGACGCAAGGGACGCAGGGGAACGCAAAGAAAATAAATTAATAGGCTTGTTCAATTGAAGCGACAAACTTGCGCTGCCCTGCGCCCTCTGCGCCCTCTGCGTTTAAATAATCTCCCAATGACTTTTATGTCACACATATACCTGCTCCTATTTCCTCTTCAGCCAAATATCAAAAGATGTATGAGCTAGCAGCTAACAGCTCGCAGCCAACAGCTTCAAATCATCATACAAAGCAAATAGACTAATTAATTAGCTGAAATCATCATCAAATGCTCTGTCTTTGTTTCAGCTCCAGGTATTTATTGAGACTATTGATGGTAAGTTTTTTTGGCGTGGTCAGCACCGTGATGATCCCGTGCTTTTGGAGTTCTTTGGCAATGAGCTGTTTTTCGTAGCGATATTTTTCAGCAATGGTTTTGACATAAATGTCTTCAACGCTACTGGCCTTCTTTTCCGTGAGCTGTCCCAGTTCTGTATTTTCAAAAAACACCACCACCAACAAATGATAATGTGCCAGTCTTTTTAAAGGAGCCAGTTCGCGCTGAAGGCTTTCTACCGTTTCAAAATTGGTAAACAGAATCAGCAGGCTGCGGTGGGTGATGCGGTTGCGCACCACTGAAAAAAGTTTTTCAAAATCGGGCTCCAGAAAATTCGTCTCCTGCCGGTAGAGTGCTTCCAGGATTTGATTGATCTGCGTTGGTTTTTTATCTGCCGGAAGAAAGCTATCCAGGTTCTGTCCAAAGCAGATCAATCCGGCACGGTCCTGTCTTTGAAGAGCAACATTGGAGATCACCAGCGAGGCATTGATGGCATAATCAAGAAGTGTCATTCCCTCAAATGGCATCTTCATCACTCGTCCTTTATTGATGATACAATAAATTTGCTGACTTCTTTCATCAGTATAATTATTTACCATCATGTCACCCTTGCGCGCCGTGGCTTTCCAGTTGATGGTGCGATAATCGTCTCCGCGAACATAATCCTTGATCTGTTCAAACTCCATGCTGTGTCCCAGCCTGCGCATCCGCTTTACTCCTGACTGTTGCAAGTGCGTGCCTACTGCAGTGAGCTGATAGCGACGCATCTGGACGTACGAAGGATATACTTTTACGGTTTTGTCTTCCTTGAAATTAAAGCGCCTGCGAATCAGCTTCAGCGGACCTTCCACATAAAGGTTGATCTTTCCGAAATTATATTCGCCGCGTTCCTGAGGCTTCAGTGAATATTCGAGGGAAGTGCTGGTATTGGAATCCATATCCAGTTTTCTTCTCCATTTTCTTTCCTGGAACTGATAAGGCAGATCCTCGATAATGATACAGGTGATTTTAAAATCATACCCGTTCCTCAATGAAATCGTAATCCTGTTCTCATCACCATTGCTCAATCTATCAGGAACGGTGCGGTGGGCCTGAATGGCATTTCTTCTTCCATACAGCAAAATGAATTCTGCGAAAATGCAGATCGCCAAAAAAAGAAGCAGTATCAGTCCCACTGTGAACAGCGCATCTACAAAATAACTAAGCATGAACAATGCGGCCACAGCGAAGCCTGCATAGTATACCACGCGGTTCAAATAAAAACTAGTATTGTCCCAGTAAGCCACGGTCTGTTTAATCATCGGGGAATGTCCATGGTTTGAAGGATCTGTCGGATGACAGTATCCTCAGTGATGCCTTCCATTTCCTTGTCGGGAGAAAGAATGATGCGGTGGCGAAGAACCGGGGGCACCACTTCCAGAATATCTTCAGGCGTTACAAAATCTCTTCCCTTGACGGCAGCCATGGCCTTTGATGCATTCATCACCGCAAGCGAAGCGCGGGGAGAAGCACCAAGGTAGATGGATTTATGATTGCGTGTAAGCTGTGTAAGACGGGCTATGAACTGGAGCAATTTTTCGTCCATCACCAGTCCTTTCACCAGTTTTCGGATGTGAAGCAAACGCCCTCCCTGCAACACCGGTTCAATAGAAGAAAGCGGATCGGCATTACCCATTTCATGAAACTGCCGAAGGATCTCGAACTCCTCTGATTCCTGCGGGTAAGGCACGACGATCTTGAACAGGAAACGATCCAGTTGTGCTTCTGGAAGACGATAAGTGCCTTCCTGCTCAATGGGATTTTGTGTTGCCAGCACCATAAAGGGCGCCTGCATCGGATAGGTCTTTCCATCCACTGTGATCTGTCTTTCTTCCATCACTTCAAACAGTGCCGCCTGTGTTTTTGCCGGAGCACGGTTGATCTCGTCGATCAAAACAATATTACTGAAGAGAGGACCTTTCTTAAAATCAAAAACTGCTTCCTTTGGATTGAACACAGGCGTGCCCAATACATCGGATGGCATAAGATCGGGTGTAAATTGTATGCGCGAAAAATGAACGGCCATACAACGCGCCACCAGTTTTGCTGTGAGCGTTTTGGCAACACCGGGTACGCCTTCAATAAGCACATGTCCATCTGCCAGCAGGGCAGCGATGATCAGTTTTACCATTTCATCCTGTCCTACAATGAGCTTCTTTATTTGCCTGCGGATGGATTCCACTGCTTCACTCAGTTCGGTCAAATCGGTACGGGACTCAAAAATCTGTTCTTCCATTTTATGTATTTTGATAAAACATTTCCAACTGGCTGTGAAAACTGGTCAGCTCCTGTTCGGTGATCACAGATTCCGCATCAAGGTATTGAATAAAGGAAACGATTGTGCTCAACGCTTCTTTTGGAAAACCACTCTTGACATGAAGGGCCTGCACAAAATTTTCATTCAACTCCTGAGTGGGCAACTTATATACCGACCGCACGTGTTCCAGGAAATAAACAGACATTTTCCTGGCAAGGTTGTGATGGTCCCTGCGGTCATAGTAAAGACGTCCTACGGTTTTTACAAAATCGAGTGAATCATTTCTTGGCCTTTCATAGCCCGGAATTTTTCTTTGTGTTCTCCTTGAACCAAGCAATACATACAGCGCCAGCATGAACATGCCTGTGAGCAGTCCCCACTTGAACGCAGGATAGCGCATCAGCACCCGAAAGATATTGGGCTCCGATTCTCCGTTGCGCTGGGGCTTGTTCAAATAATATTCATTCCACACAATGCGCTCCACTTTCGACGGGATCACAGATAGTGCATTGCGGAAATATTCTACATTGTTTTTGTGCAGGATGAAATAGTTGCTGAATGCAAGCGGTGCTGTATGAATGAATACACGGCCATTGCTGGATTTCAATTCCACGAAGTCGGGAACCTGTCCTTCATTTCTTCCGAGCACTACGGTCCTTGCAATGTCAAGTGCATAAAAAGATCCTGCATATCGTTTTCCGGGATACACGAAAATCTTTTCTGTTTCAAATACCGGTTGCTCCAGCTTCACGCGAAGGCTATCCTGTTGCATGCCCATGAATTCGTCAAAAGCATGTTCGTTGTAAGAAAAATTAAAGAACCTGCTGGCTTCAGCAGAAAAAGAACGGGCGATGATGAAAATATAGTTGCCTTGTTTTACAAAACTGCCCAGCCGCTCCAGCTCTTCATCATCGGCATCAAAATCCATGGCTACCAGAATCACCGCCTGGTTATAGGAAGTAACATTGATCGAATCCCAGTTGCCGGGACTTTTATTGTCGAATGAAACAGAGGAAGAAGGAAAAAGCGAAGGAAGTAGTGTTCGCGCCACCGCAGTGCCATAAGGGATCTTGTCTTTTTGCTTCAGTGTGATGCGTTCATTGAACGTCCTGACCAGCGGTTTTCGGTTGGCAAAAATGAGGATTGCCACCACTATTAGCAGTCCCACGGTAATGATATAGGGAAGGGATTTTTTCATGAGGACAGTCCCTGTTTAAAATCAAAAAAATCTTTTTGCACACGCGCAAAACTTTCTGCACTCAGTGGAAACTGTCCATACCATACATATTCAAAATCGCGGGTGAGGCGAAAGAAATCTTTATAATAATTGCCGCCTGATAATTCGCGGATATAGTCCTGATTGGTTTTTTCCGGCTTGAATTCAATCAGTCCGGATGTTTCGAGTTGTTTCAGGGTACTCAGATAAAGAAGCCTGATTGCCAGCCTGAAATTCCCGGAAGAAATGGCCTTATGAATTTCTTTTTCATAGTCCAATTCAAAAATGTCTTCGCTACTGAGTCCTTCTTCCTCCGAAACAATAACCGTTGAAGGCCTTCGGAATAAATGAATATTGCTTGAAGCAAGGTACCAAACCACAACTGCCACAAGTCCGGCAATGATCAGGAACCAAAGTAAAGAGCGCAGGTAAGGCCTGTCGAGACTATTGTATTTCTGTGGTTGTGCCTCAACTTTCTTTTTTCTCTGTGGTGCGAGGTTGGCATACCAGTAGGCTTCATCTTTCCTGATCTTGTTGAGAACAGTGTCCGGTATTTTTTGTGCAGAGATCTTTTCCTGCTGCGATCCGATGCTGTCAAAATAAATACTTGTCGAAACAGCTGAATCTGGTGGTTCCACTCCCTGTGTTCTTCCCGGAAACCAGGTCAGAACAAAGAAAATAAAAAAGGTGAAAAAAATAATATGGTTCTTCATCTTATGCATTTGCAAGGGTCTCCTTTGCAAACCTTCTTTTTAAACGGACAGGATAGATGATAAAATACCAGACGATGAAAGCAGCAGACAGCGAGAGTAAAAATATATTCAGCACAAAGGGCATCTTATACAGGCCCGTGATGAATCCTTCAAAAAATGCAGCGATCCCAAATACAGGTATCAGCCCAATTACGATCTTCACTCCGTCTTTTACACCGATTTGAAACGCTTCAAGCCTTTTGAGGGTTCCCGGAAACATATAGCTCGTGCCCATGATGATACCCGCAGCGCAGGTAATGACAATGGCTGTTAGTTCCAGCAATCCATGCAACATTACTGCGAAAATAAAATCAACACCCAGTCCTTTTGCCGCAAACATATAATGGAACACGCCCACTTCCATAGCCGTGCGGATCAGGGCAGAAATGGAAAGGATGCCCAATACAATTCCTTTGACAAAGGACATGATGGAAAACATGACGTTGTTGACCATGATCCCCAGCCAGGAAATAAAAGAATTGCCTGATTGATAAACACCAAAAGGATTCCCTTCTTCAATATTTTTTTCCGTCATGTTCACATAATCGTTGCCCAATACTTCGCGGACAAAGTTCTCGTCGTATTTTGCAGAGAAGAAGCCCAGTACATAAAACAGAATAAAAAGAAAGGCTGAAAACAAAACAATGCGGTGGTATTTACCGATGGTAAGAGGCACATCATATTTCCAGAAGCGTACCAGCCGGCTGGAATCTTCTCTTCTATTTTGGTAAATCCGAAGGTAGATGCGGGAAGCGAGTCCATTGATCAGGCGTGTGACCCTGCTGGTGGGATAATAGGTCTTGGCATAGGAAAGGTCATCAACCAGCTGGACAAAGTCCCTGGCCATTTCGTCGGCTTCGGCGGAGCCACCTTGTTGAATATTTTCCCACCGGTCCTTATTTTTCTTTATGAATAATCCTTCTCTCAGTTCTTATCTTTTGGCTTGTAAAATAGTATTTTTCGGTTTAAAATGCCGGATGAGGTTTTATTCCTCCGGACTCGAAAAAATAAGCTGGGTATGAGTGTTGTACGGATTGCCACCAATTTCAATATCGATATCGAATTCGTCTCTCCGCCTTTTTACAGGAGGCTGCTGGCCTGGGTCATTGACCTGTTGATACAGGTATGTTATCTCATTGCAGCCATGCGGTTCATGAATTGGCTGGCGCGCAGATCGGAGCACTCCATTAACTCCAGCTACAACCTGCAGTTCATCGGTCTTTTTCTTATCCTTCCTTTCTTTGTTTACCATGTCATCTGCGAGATCACGATGAATGGACAAAGTATTGGAAAAAAGATCATGGGCATCCGGGTGATCAGCGAAACGGGCGGAAGGCCCAGCATCGGCCAGTTCATCATCAGGTGGTTGATCCGCACATCTGATTTTACACTGTTCATCATGATCCTGCTGATGCCTTATGCCCAGTATTATGGTTCGCGTTTTTTCTGGGCTTTTGGCGGAGTGATGGCCTTGTTGTTTACCGATATCATTCTGGTCAATACCAAAAAACAGCAGCGTCTCGGTGATATCCTTGCCCATACGCTTTTGATCAACACCAATCAGAATGAAACAATCGAAGACACCATCTTTCTGGATATATCGCACAACTACATTCCTTCCTTTCCGCAGGTGATGCAGCTCAGCGACCGTGACATTAATTCCCTGAAAGGCATTCTGGACACCGCCCGCAAAAAACACGATTTCAACCTCGCAGAAATGGCCAGCGAAAAGATCAAAAATCACCTGAAGATCGACACCACCCTGTCACCTTTTGATTTCCTGGAAGTGCTGCTCAAGGACTATAATTATTTGTCGGCAAATTAGGGGAGGGGGTGAATGGTGAATGGTGAATGGTGAATGCGTAGAGTGAATAATGAGAGAAGTGAATAATGAATAGTCAATAGTAAATGGGGTCGTTCACTTGATCGCAGATGAAGGGGATGAAAAGATTTCACGGATGGTGTCCTATAATTAGATCGGTTGTATTTTCTTGAAATTGGTCACTGTCACCTGCCTTTGTCAACTTTCCTTTACAACAGGACTGGTTGCGACCTTAGGTACTCTTTTTGGTTTAGACGTCATTGCGAGCGGAGCGAAGCAATCTCCCTGATTGATTGAACTGAAGGTTTTGTTGATGTAGTGCTTTAGCGCTCTTCGCTTATGGTCTGCCTTGCAGAATAGAATTACCAAAAGTACCTGCCTACCGGCAGACAGGCAAAGGAGTGACACCACAGAAGCTGATGTTAGAGATGAAGCTGATTAAATAAACTCATCTAACTCGAGCAGTTTATAAATTATAGAAGAATAATTTAGTCAGCCAGGTGCATATCTCAACTTTTGTTGTGTCACACCCTTGTACTTTCGGTAATTCTATTGAGCAGGACAGGTTGTAAACGAAAATCCGGGTTTGTTACATGAACAAAACCTTCAGTTGAACCAATCACGGAGATTGCTTCGCTCCGCTCGCAATGACGTCCTAAGTAAAAAGAGTACCTAAGGTCGCAACCGGCCTCGTTGTAAAGCAAAGATGACAAAGACAGACGACAGAAACCCACTTCATCAAATAAACCTGATCGAATTATAGGACACCATCCGCGAAATCTTTTCATCCCTACATCTGCGATCAAGTGAACGACCACATTCACTATTGACTATTCATTATTCACTTCTCTCGCCACCTCATCCCCTGGCTGCAAATCCTAGGATCGCGAAGATGAGAATGAGACCATAAATGACAAGAATAATGATGGTCATAATGCCTACGTAGCGGAATAGGGATTTCAGATTCTCAAAGGAAGCATTCAGCCGGTCCTGCTCATTGCTGTTGAGGGCAAGCTTTATGCCGCTTGAAAAGCGAAAAAGAAAAAGACAGGGAAAAAAATAGATTACGGCAATGACCAAATAGACACAGGCCATCACGATGTTCATTCCTGCAGGCATAGGCTGAATGCCATCGCGATTGTAGATCCTGGTCATCAGCGAACCAAAGAATACTCCAAGCACTACGATCAGTACGCATAGAATGAATCCCATGATTGCGAGAAACCTTCCCCAACGGGCCGTTTCCAATAAATGCGACTTGGTAACCGGATCAATGGTCAGCGAAAACAACGATGAATTATCTTCCATAACAGTTTTGGTTTATTGATTAAAAATAGGGATTTGAGAGAAAAGTAGTTAGTTGATAGTTGATAGTTCATAGTTCATAGTTCATAGTTCATAGTTGATAGTTCATACCTGTCCCGTAGATGCGGGAGTTGGTAGAAGAGAGAGAGAGAAGAGGTCGGAGAACTGTCCGCTTCTGAAAACAGGTGTCGAAGGCTGACAGCTTTCCCGTTCGAAGTCTGAAGCCTTTCTCTTCTGAGGACTGACGACTGTCAATACGCCCTTGCGAATAAAACCCTCTGCGTAGACATCTTTCCTGTTAAAATACATTTGCCCATTTCAGGAGGATTTTTCAGGGGAATGCACCGGATGGTGGCTTTTGTTTTTTCCTTGATCGCATCTTCGGTTTCCTGCGTTCCATCCCAGTGTGCCGATACAAAACCGCCCTTTTCTTCCAACACCTTTTCAAATTCTTCCCAGCTGTCCACTTTTGTTATGTGACTATCCCTGTATTTTTTTGCCTTGTCGAAAAGATATTGCTGTATTTCATTGAGAAGATTCAGGATATGATCTATAATATCATCCAGTGATACGGTTTGTTTTTCTTTCGTATCCCTTCTGGCCACTTCCACCACATTGTTCTGAAGATCCCTTGCTCCCAATGCCAGTCGGATGGGAACTCCTTTGAGCTCGTATTCGGCAAACTTCCAACCCGGCCTGTTGTTGTCATTGTCATCAAATTTCACCCGGATGCCGAGTGACTTTAATTCCTGCATGATTTTTTTTGCCTTGGCTGCAATCTCTCTTCTTTGTTCTTCTGCTTTGTAAATAGGAATGATCACTACTTGTAAAGGAGCGATACGCGGAGGAAGAATGAGTCCGTCGTCATCGCCATGAGCCATTACAAGAGCGCCAATCAACCGTGTACTCACACCCCAGCTCGTGGCCCAAACATATTCCAGTTTGTTTTCCTTACTGAGAAATTTCACATCAAAGGCTCGTGCAAAATTTTGTCCGAGGAAATGCGAAGTTCCGGCCTGCAACGCTTTTCCATCCTGCATCAATGCTTCGATGCAATACGTGTCTTCTGCGCCCGCAAATCTTTCGCCGGGGGTTTTCACACCACGTATCACTGGTAGTGCCATATATTCCTCGGAAAATTGGGCATAGACATCCAGCATCTGAAGGGTTTCTTCTTTTGCTTCCTGAGGAGTTGCATGTGCGGTATGTCCTTCCTGCCACAAAAATTCCGCAGTGCGCAGAAAAAGACGCGTGCGCATTTCCCATCGTACTACATTAGCCCACTGGTTCACCAGTATGGGAAGGTCACGGTAGGATTTAATCCAGTCCTTATAAGTGTTCCAGATGATGGCTTCACTGGTGGGACGAACCACGAGTTCTTCTTCGAGCTTTGCTTCAGGATCCACCATTAATTTTCCCGGAGCAGAAGGATCGGACTTGAGCCTGTAGTGTGTGACTACTGCGCATTCCTTGGCAAATCCTTCTGCATTTTTTTCCTCGGCTTCGAATAAACTTTTTGGAACAAACAATGGAAAGTATGCATTCTGATGGCCTGTGTCTTTGAACATGCGATCCAGTTGGTCTCTCATATTCTCCCAGAGTGCGTATCCATATGGTTTGATCACCATACATCCCCTCACGGCCGAATAATCGGCCAGTCCGCCTTTTATCACCAGGTCGTTGTACCATTGCGAATAGTCCTGTTCTCTCGTCGTTAGTTCTTTTCCCATAGTAAGAAGATCGTTTAACTACTATCTGTTTTTTAATTAAAATTCCAGAACTTTAACAGGCCATCCGTCCTTTGGATGAAGTCAAAGCGGCGGTTCAAAAAAACCAGAAATATATTATCTTTTAGTTAACAGCAAATTGTAGAAATTTACTATCAGATGGCAAAAGTAATATTAACCTCTAAATCATCTGCCATGAAATCAGCTCTACCCTTTTTATCAGCCGCTCTGATTTTCGCCAGCTGTACTACAGCATACAAATCCGGACAAACTCCCGACGATGTTTATTACTCACCTGCACGACCACTCGTTGAAAAGAACAATTATACGAGTAGTGAGAAAAAACATGACCAGGAGTATCGTTATGATGAAGAAGCTTATCGCGACGACCGCTATCTGCGTATGAAGATCCGCGACCGCCGTTACGACGATCTTTATGATGACTACTATTCCTACAATCCTTATTATTATCATTACTACAATGGTATCCTGAGCTACAACAGTCCCTGGACTTCTTACAGCTACTGGAACTATTACTATAACCCTTATTGTCACCAGCAGATCATCGTTGCTCCAGGTACCAAGGATTATTCACGCTCGGTTTTCAACAAACCACGCACGTTTGACCTGAGTGTGTACAATCCTCAGCAAAACAGCAGTAATTCCAAGACTTCCAAAGGATACGGCGGCATGTCTACGTATTCACCCGGAACTTATAATAACAACAACAATAATTACAGGGGCAGCGGAAGCAATGCGGGCAATTTCCTGCGAAATGCTTTTGGTGGTAGCAGTTCCAATTCGTCCAGCAGCTCAAACGCTGGAACGAGGTCTGTCCCAAGTTCTTCCTCTACTCCTTCTTCTTCCGGAAGTTCGGGAGGACATTCAGGAGGTGGAACTACGAATGCAGCCCCACGCAGATTCTAATGATTTTTTATCCCCTACCTTGCTGAACGTGGTTGAATACCATGTAACGGTAATTCTTTGGCCTTGCTGGAAAGACCAGCGCTAAAACAATGCGATTATGAAAAAGCTATACTTCCTCCTACTCACCCTGGTTTCTGCTGCTGCAACGATGGCACAGGAACCTGTAGATGCCCTGCGCTATTCCTGGGCAACACCCGGAGGCACTGCCCGTGTTCAGGCTGTGGGCGGCGCCATGGGCTCCCTCGGAGGCGATATCACCGCAACCTTTGTAAATCCTGCAGGACTTGCATTTTATAAAACGGGTGATATCCTGATTACACCTGCCTATCATTTTGGAAATACAAAAGCCGACTATCTTTCCAGAACAGAGAAAGACAAAACCAACAAATTCACCTGGGGAACTTCAGGTTTTGTGATTGGTGGAAGTGGAAACGGAAAGAATGTTCTCAATACTGCATTCAGCCTCGCGTATAACCGCACCGCAGATTTCAATAGCGACATCTTATACCGCGGAATGAATTCCCAAAGCTCTTACTCTCAAAAATATCTGGAAGAGATCCAGCACAATGGCGACAAAGATGCAAATGTGATCGCTGACCCCAGTCCCGATCTCCGTCCCAACTATGCTTATGGTACCACCCTTGCCTTCAATACTTATTGGATTGACACGGTAGGTGGAGGAACCAATGGCAATTTCAGTTTCCAGAGCCGTTCGGCAAATCTTCTTTCCACAGGTTTGCTGCAGCAAAACATCATTAAAAACCGGGGCGGCATCGATGAACCTGCACTGGGTTTTGCGGTGAATCTGAAAGACAAACTTTTTATCGGAGGTTCCATCGGCATTCCCATCCTGCATTATAGCAGGGAGGCAGAATTTTTAGAAGCCGATGCTACCGATAATCCGAACAATCATTTTAATTATGCAATGGTGAATGAAACGCTAACCACTTCGGGAGTTGGCGTAAACCTCAAGGCAGGATTGATCTACAAGCCGGTGGAATACTGGCGCCTTGGACTTTCCATTCACACCCCTACATTCTATAGCCTCACTGACCATTATGAAGATTCCATCACCACCGATGCCGAAAATGGCGCAGTGCTGGTGGACCGGTCAAGAGATTATACCAATAACGCACCTTCTGAAAATTCGTACAGCTACACCACGCCCTACAAGGTCATCGCCAGCGTATCGTATGTGATCCGCGAGATCCAGGACGTGAGCAAGCAAAGAGGTTTTTTGACAGCAGACGTAGAATACATCAACTACAAGGCTTCTTCTTTCAGTCCGCAGCAAACCCAGAATACCGCTCCGGATGAAGGAACAAAATCTTATCTGAAACAATTG
>JBJMLU010000195.1:0-55120 GCA_045805145.1 Flavisolibacter sp.
CTTGCGAGCGAAGCGAGCATCAGGCCTGAGACTGCCTTATAAAACAAGTAAGGAACCTGTAGCTCAGATGAAATCAAAAAATCACTTTGAATCCAGGAAATCATTTCCAATCCAAAAAACCACCCACCAAAAAACCACGCACAAAAACAGTTCCCACCCAATAAACAACCTTCGACAAGAATCAACCTATGCCCACCATTGTTTGCGCCAAAGGCTACAAAAAACAAAAAGCCAACAGCCAGCAGCTATCAGCCAACGGCTATCAGCTATAAATCCTTTCCACCGCATCCCTGTACTTCTCCATCACCACTTTTCTTTTAATTGACATTTTAGGTGTCATTTCTCCGGTATCCACGGTCCACTCGTCGGGAAGCAATTCAAATTTTTTTACCTGCTCTACATGATTAAAAAATTTATTGAAGCTCTCAACAAGTTCTTTGTACAACTGGAGCACTCTGGGCTGCCGCACCAGCTCTGAAGTGGGGCCAGTCTCGACACCATTCTTCCGGCACCATTCAGTGAGGTTGGAAAAAGAAGGTACGATAAGCGCTCCCACAAATTTTTTCTCCGATCCTACCAGCATCACCTGTTCAATGAGCGGAGATTCCTTGAGTTTATTTTCGATGGGAAGAGGCGCTACATATTTTCCGCCGCTGGTCTTGAAAAGTTCCTTCTTTCTGTCGGTGATCTTCAAAAACCGGTTCTCCTCCAAAGTTCCAATATCACCGGTGTAATACCATCCTTCCCTAATGGCATCCGCCGTGAGATCGGGACGCTTGTAATAACCCATCATGATATTGGGACCCTTGCAAAGGATTTCTCCATCTTCCGCAATTTTTACTTCCACATTATCGATCAAAGGACCTACTGTTCCGAACCTCCGGTCCCTTTCTTCAAAACGATTGACAGCAATCACAGGAGAGGTCTCCGTAAGTCCATAGCCTTCCATTATGGTGATCTTTGCTGCCGTAAAAATTCTGATCAGACGTACCTGACAGGCAGCGCCTCCGGAAACAATGCACTGAATCTGATTTCCCAGGGCTTCACGCCATTTGCTGAAAATAAGTTTGTTGGCGAGCGAGAGCTGCATGCGATACCAAACTCCCTGATTGGTGTTGATCTCAAATTGTTCCGCCAGTCCATGCGCCCAGAAGAATAATTTCTTTTTCATTCCTGTGAGCTCACTTCCTTTCTGCATGATCCGGTCATAGACTTTTTCAAGCAAACGAGGCACGGTGGTGAACATGTTGGGTTGTACTTCCTTGAGATTATCGGCGATGGTATCGAGGCTTTCTGCATAATAAATGGTCGTGTTCTTGAACAGGTACACATAGGTCACCATGCGTTCGAAAATATGATTGAGCGGAAGAAAACTGAGCGCCTTCTGGCGGCTTCCCGGAGGAAAGCAAGGCAGGCAGGCCATCACATTCGAAAGGATGTTTCGATGAGAAAGCATCACTCCTTTTGGCGTGCCTGTTGTTCCCGAAGTATAAATGATGGTGAACAGGTCTTCATTGTTGATGCGCGTAGAAATTGCTGAGAGTTGCTGAAACTGCTCCTGCTTTCCTAGTGAAAGGATCTCTTTCCAGTGCGGAGCTCCGCTCACATGCTCAAAGCTGTAGATCTCGCGGATGCTTGGAACTTTGGACCGGACGGCCTGCACTTTATGAAACAGGTCTTCATCATTCACGAATACCAGTTTCACCTGTGCATCATTGAGCACAAATTCCAGGTCATTGATATGTATGGTTGGATAAAGCGGAACGAGAACTGCGCCAATCTGCTGGACAGCCAGGTCGAGAAACAGCCATTCGGGCCTGTTTTTAGAAAGAATGGCGATCTTGTCCCTGCCCTCCACCGTCATGTTGCCGCAGCCATAACCCAGCGCCAGAAGTCCGGTACTGAGTTGATCTACGATAGATTTAACTTCCGTGGTATTATAACAGCGCCAGGACCCGCCTTCCTTGGCTCCCAGCATGTCTTCATACGGTGCGTCCTTGAGTCTCTGTTCAAAAAAATCAAATAATCGATGCGGTTTGTTCATATGTCTTCAGGTTCGGAAGACAATTTAATCAATAAAGAATAGAAATGAAAACGGGGAGAAGAGAGACGTAAGACATCAGACGACAGTCGGCAGAAGGCAAAAACAAAGGGCAAGTGCAGCGAAGAGCAAACGCTGGAAAAAAAGACCGGTAGTCTTGTTTCACTTTATTAAACGCAAAGACGCAAAGTATACGCAGAGGAGCGCAAGGTGACTTCTTTATCACGGATTTCAAGCCTGCCCGTACCGAACGGTACGTTCGGGTGGGGGATTGATTAAGAGGATTAGCCGGATTGATGATTTCATAGAAACCTGTTCTCCCCCAATTCCCAATTCCCAATTCCAAATTCCCCAATACCTTAATACCTCATTTCCATAATACCCCAATCCCCTAACGGCCCTGGTAATGCTGCCCCTGGGGCATCTTAAAGACGCGGCCTTTCTGGAAATCAATGAATTTATTGTAGGATTCCGAATTGGTCTTTGTCCACTGATCGAATGCAGAGAGGTTATCGATGGGACCAAAGAGCCATTGGTTATAGGCTTCAAACATTCCTTCGCGGATCAACTGTTGCTGATAATCGAAGAGCCGGAAGGGAAAACGTGATGCATAGTTGGCATACCAGTCGAGAATGAAACGGGCGCGGATCATGTTGAGACTTTCCATATTGATGCCACGTGAGACGAGTGAAGACTGCTTATTATAAGTTTGTAATACAGCGCGGCCAAATTCGCTGAGGTTCTTATCCTCCTTTGTTTCACCTTCTGTGTAAAGTTTTTCTTTATAAGTAGTCAACAGCATTCGCTTTACTTCCGTTGCCCGTTCGGTGAGGTATTCCATGTTGACGAAAACCTCGCCGTAGATAAGGGTCCAAACCTTATCGTGCGTGAAATAATAATAGGAAGCCGCATTATAATAATTGCCGGCATAGGATGGATCTACCTCAATTCCTTTTTCCCATTGCTGAATGGCATTGTAGTCCTTTCGGTCCCAAAGCAATTCTCCGTACTCACTATAAAGCGGACCACTTTGCGGAAATTTTTTCAATGCCTTTTTATACATCTTGTCTGCATCCTTCACCATTTCCAGAGCCTTATAAACATTACCACCGATCTGGTAGGTAACCACATCAACGTCTTCACGATCGAGCATGGGTTTTACAGTTTCGAGAGCCTGGGTGTAGTCGCGCTTGTACAGATAAGAAAGTGCCAGGTCTTTTTGAAGGCCAAGATTTCCCTGGTCTTTCTGAAGGGCAGTTTTCAAAACCAGAATGGCATTGTCCCAATCACCGGCGCGCATGTAGTTCCGAGCTGTTTCCTGTGGTGATTGATCCTGAGCAAAAACACCCAATGCCGATATGGTGAACAGAGCCAGCAATATTTTTTTCATACCCGGTAAAAGTAGTGAGGTTAATGATTAGGAAATGTGAAAAAAAGGGTTGAGAGTTGATAGTGGGTAGTTGATAGTTTAAAGTTCAAAGTTCAAAGTTTAAAGTTCAGAGTCGGAGGCGGAGGCGGGACTTTATGGTTTTTTAGATTTTAATTGATTGCCTGTACCTCCATGATGTGCTACTACATAGGATCCGTTTCAATTCCAACCTACCAACCACCAACTGTCAACTGTCAACTAAATCAAATGAGTAAGCAGGCCGTCTCTTAACTTGGGTTCAAACCAGGTGCTCTTGGGAGGCATCACGTTGCCGCTGTCTGCAATGTTAAAAAGTTGGGTCATGGTTACGGGATGCAGTGAAAAAGCAATTTTCATTTCATTGCTGTTCACACGCTTCTCCAGTTCGGTCAATCCCCTGATGCCTCCCACAAAATCGATTCTCTTGTCTGTTCTCTGATCAACAATGCCGAGCAGGGGCTGAAGAAGATTTTCCTGAAGAATGGTCACATCAAGCACACCAATCGGGTCCTCACGATAACTTCGTTCTTTTGATTCAAGAAGGTACCATTGGTTGTTGAGATACATGCCGAACTGGTGGAGTTTTTTTGGCGATGCAGCCGCTGCCGATTTTTCTACCATGAATTTCTCCTGAAGCTTTTGAAGAAAATCATCATCACTCATTCCATTGAGATCCTTCACCACCCGGTTGTAGTCGAGGATGGCCAGCTGGTTGGCAGGGAAAATAGTGGTCAGAAAATATTTTGCTTCCTCAATGTCTGAAAGTTGTTGACTCACTTTGGCCGCGGATGCAGCGCGGTGATGACCATCGGCGATGTAGGTGAAGGGAACTTTTTCCCTGAATAAATTTGTGAGCGTGTCAATGGTGGCGATTGCATTCACCACCCACACAGTATGAGTTACACCATCATCAGCTGTGAAATTATAATAGGCATTGTTGTGCGCCTTCCAGTGCTCAAAAACATCATTCAGTTCTTTGAGGTCTTTGCAGGCAAGAAAAACATTTCCGGTCTGTGCGCGGGTGATGCGCATGTGATCGATGCGGTCTTTTTCTTTTTCGGGACGCGTGAGTTCATGTTTTTTAATGACGTCCTTAAAATAATCATCTACTGATGAAAGGCAAACGAGTCCGGTTTGTGTACGTCCCTTCCAGGCCAACTCATAAATATAATAACAGGGTTGCTCGTCCTGAAAAAGAATGCGCTTGTTGATGAACTGCTGAAGATTGGACGCCGCTTTCCGATATACATCTTCGCTATACGCGTCCGTTCCCGAAGGCAGATCGATCTCGGCCTTGGTAACATGTAGAAAGGATAAAAAACTCAGCGCTGCTTCTTTTCTGGCTTCTTCCGAACTGAGTACGTCGTATGGTTTGGATGCTACCTGGGCTGCATATTCATTATGTGGCCTCAGTGCCCTGAAGGGTTGAATGATTGCCATGCGCAAATATAGTTGGTGGTTAGAATGTTTCACGCAAACCTGCCTGCCGGCAGGCAGGGACGCAAAGAGTTAAAGGCGCAAATTGTTCGCTACGCTTACTAGAGATTTCAAGCCAAGATACAAATTAGCCAGGCACAGAAAGGGTTGATTAGTTTGAATCTGGGCTTAATGGATAGTACGAATTCCTAAGCATACAATCTGATAACAGAATAGAAATTTCTTTCTGATAATAAAATCATTAAGAGCGTAGCGAACAGTTTGCGCCTTTTAACTCTTTGCGTCCCTGCCTGCCGGCAGGCAGGTTGGCGTGAAACCCGTGACAACTCAAGATCATCCTTCATGAGGGTCGTCTGAATTGCGTTCTGACTTTCCGCCAGGAATATCGCTGACGGATTTGTCTTCAAAATCGTTGGGCTGTTGGTCGATGTATTCGGGTTGATTTTTTAATTGCTGATCGGTTTCGGTGGGACGCGGATAAGATTCCGGGCGTTCCTGATTTTTCTTTTCTTCCTTGCTCATAAAATTTTTTATAAACTGAATAAATCATTTCAAAAATTAATTAGCCCTGCACATTGTACAGGGCTAATTAATTATCATCTAAAAGACCAGAACGAATTGTCCTTTAGATCGGGGGATTACATACCGCCCTGACCACTGCGGGAAGATCCGCTGTTGTCGCTGTCGCTTCCGCTGCGACCTGTATTGCCGGTGCCCGTGCTGCCACCACGACCTTGATCGCCGCCTTCCAAACCTGATCCGGAAGTACTGCCACTCTGGCCCTGGTTACCCATAGACCCACCTTGTGATCCGCTTGTACCCTGACTTTGTCCACCCATTCCTTCAGAACCGCGCTGAGAACCACCTTGTGATCCTTGTGATCCTTGAGAACCGCTCGTTCCCTGGGAACCGCCCATGTTACCGGACTGTGATCCGCTTTGAGATTGGTTGCCCATGTTTGAGCTTCTGTCCTGATCTTGATTTCTGTTGTCTGCCATAACTGTAAATTTTAAAGTCAAAAAATTAAAGTACTAGCTTATCTATAAAAACATTGTGCCTAACCGTTTGACCACCGATCGAGGAAAAATGCCGGGAGCGCTTTTATAAATCAATGAATTCAAAATTTGTTTGTAGAAGGAAGTCAACAAATTCCGTTGTATAGAAAGACCCGTGCATCAGGCCATATTGTTGCAAGGGTCTGATTGGAAAGATCAACTTATTCGGGGCGGACCTGGCCGTCAAAATCACTTCCTGTAACGCCAATCTTGGTGGAGATTCCCGATGCAATGCGACCATCACTTCCTCTGTCGACAGTGAGCGCATCACCGTCCATATCCGTTGTACCTCCACGGTTAGCAGAAGCATTCTCGCTTCCACCGCGTTCATCTATATCGCTCGACTGATGCTGTTGTTTTTTTTCTTCGCCTGTCTGGCCGCTTTGTGTTTTTGAATTTTCTTCCATAACTGTTTTTTTAAATTGATCAAGTAGGTCAATGATTGCTTTGTCCGCCCTCCTTCGATCCTCCGTCCGAACCATTTTTTTCTCTTCCTTTTCCATAACGGTTCTCAATCTGACTCATGGTCTCAAATGGATGAGACGCTCTACTCGTCTTGCCTTTTTTAGAAGAGAGGTTTTTCTTTTCTTCAGATTTAGTTTGCTTGTTGCGCATAATCAAAATTTTTGGAGCCAGCTTGTTTCGAAGTGTCTATAATTCAGATTTGCTCATTCCTGATTGAGCTCATTGTTCACGCCAGGCTTCACTGATACCTCTGAAATGGTTGAAAAAATTATGCCTGATTTGAGAAGTTGATAGTTGGTAGGAGAGAGGAGTTGATAGAAGGGAAGAGAAAGACAAGAAGTGAGATTTAACCGCAGAGAACGCAATGAATACACAAAGGGATGCAAAGGAGATAGTAACTGCGACCTCAGCGGTTCCCTGCGTTCTTTGCGGTTAAACAAATAGTTCTTGAAAACAAATTGATCAACCATATTTCAATACTTTCCGGCTCCCTTCTCTTACTCTATCTCTTTTTCTTTTTCGTCCTTTTTATCTTCTCTCCGTCTATCTCCCTTCCGGCTTCATTCTTCCCACCCATTCACCATTGACCATTCACCATTCACCACTTCACCACCTCATTTTCTGGCAAGGATATCCATCATCAGTTCATTGAGGTCTTTTTGATAAGCTTGAGATTGCGATTTCATTTCGCCATGTGGCACCACTGTATTTCCGAGCAGGGCATACCAGGTTTGTGAAGAGCCTGAAATAAAAAATCCGTGTCTGGACCAGCTGCCTTTGTTTTTTCCACGGCCATGATCAGTGGTGATGAGAAAGGTTGTCTTGCCTGCATATTCCGGCATGTCCTGAAGCATGCGCCACAGCTCTCCAATCATATGATCGGCATTGCTGGCTTGCTGCAGGTATTGATCGTATCGATTTTCATGACCGGCATTGTCCGTTCCACTCAAGCTCAATAAAACAACCGAAGGTTTATTTTTTACAATGTATTCTTTGCACGCGATATAGGTCAGTTCATCATAACGCGTGGGAGATTCATCGTCCTTCATCTCCTGCTGAATAGTATTGAGTGCCGACTGTGATGCCGAAAGTTCATTGTCGTCGACGTGCTGTAGTCCGCTGTTGAGAAAAAATCCTTTTGTTTCTTTTTTGTTCAGGATATAAGGAAAAAGATTCCATGAGGTAAATGCAGCCACCTTACCGGAATATGCGCTGCTGTTGTTGAGAAGCTGGAGAATATTCTTATTGGGATTTTTTATTTTATCATTTCCGAAGATGGCATAATCCACTTCTCCGGTTAGGAGCTCACTGTATCCAGGATAGGACAGCGCATAAGGATTGGAAACATTTACATTGTTATTGAACTTCCTGTTTCCATAGAGTTCTCCCTGTTGTGAAATGATGCTCCAGAAAAATGGAAGCAGTTTTTTTCTTCTTTCCCCGGGCTGCTCATCCCAATAAAGAGCCTTGGTAAGTGACGTATCTGTATTGATCAACGGATCATTGATAAGGGCCGAATCGGCGCCGGAAAAAACTTCTTCCCATCGAAAGCCATCGAGGGTAATGATGAACAATTTATTTTGTGGATTGAGCGTACGGCCTGCATTCTGGGTGTTGCTTACGGATACACTCAAGGTTACGAATATCAAACAAATCAGCAGGCCACGCATACCAGTATTCACTACCAAAAAAGCGTACCAAACCAGATCGCAGATGAATAGATGAAAAGATTTCGCGGTGGTTTAGGATAATTCGGTGTTGTTATCACGGATCTCAGGGGTTAAGAGAGGATTTCACGGAGCTGTCTTATAATTTGGTTTTGTAATATTTCATCAGGTAAGAAAGCTGAGAGCTGCGAGCCCGATGAAAGA
This sequence comes from Flavisolibacter sp., assembly GCA_045805145.1. Lineage (GTDB taxonomy): Bacteria > Bacteroidota > Bacteroidia > Chitinophagales > Chitinophagaceae > Flavisolibacter. The sequence continues at coordinate 8,278 of JBJMLU010000195.1, forward strand.
GAACAGTGCTGTCCGACTCTAGAAAAAAATATCGAATTATAGTTAATCACTGCGTAATCTTTTCATCCATCAATCTGCGATCTCATTCACCAGTGACAATTGATGATTGACGATTCTTCCCCGTTTCAAAAGACAGCGGGATATTCAGCTTGAACACAAAATTCCTTCCCATGTTGAATACACCCTGCCTTCCCGTGGCCTGGTTGACATCCGTATATTTTAAGCGGCTTAAATGATTCTGATAGGCAACATCAGCCAGATTATTGGCGAGGACGTACACACTGAAAAGGGTTTTGTTCCTGTGCATGATATTGGCGTTCACACCTGCATTGAGCAGACTGTATTGGGGTGTGGCTGTTTCGGTGCTATAAGCTGTAAATGGATGGTTCTGTTCGAAGGTGTGATCCAACTCCACATAAGCAGCAAGATTGCGGAAAGTTTTTCCTTTTGTCAGGAATTCGCCCCTCAATTCACTCAGCCACCGTGTAGCCGGAATAAAAGGAACATTGTTCACACCTTCAACCGGTTCTTTGAACTTCCCCCTTACATAGGAAACAGTGTTTTGAAAATGCAGCCAGTCCAAAGGGTGTGGATGGAGGTCCAAAAGAAACTCAAAGCCAGCAAGGTGTGCACTCCTTTGTCCAAACTTGAATGCAGGAATCAGGTCATTGTCTACCATCACCAAAGAATCCGCGCCTCCGGCTCCAGTGAGCTTATGATAAAAAATAAAATTGTTGATGGAATTGTAAAAAGTGCTGAAAGTAAACAGTACATGTTCGGAATTGACTTCCATTCCCAGATCGGCTTGCCATGATTTTTCTGATTTCAAATCCGGATCGCCATATTCATAACGGTTGGTGCCTTCATGCGCTCCATTGGATGCCAGTTCGGGAATGCTGGGAGCGCGGAAGCCTCGGGCCATATTCAATTTAAAAACAAGGTTGTCCGTTGCAGCAAGACTGACCCCTGCACTTCCGGAGACATTGGAAAAATCTTTTTTCAGTCCACTGAATTTTACATTGTTTCCCTCCATCAATTGTTTCGAATCGAGCGAGCGGTTGTCGAAGCGGATGCCACCACTGAAGCTGGCCTTGCCGATTGTTTTCTGGCTATAAATAAATCCCCCGATGTCGAACAGGGAATATTCGGGTATCAGCACTTCAATTCCTTTATTCTGGTTGTCCTGCTGCATGCCGTTGATGCCGATGGAAGTGGTCCATCCGTTTTTATCATTCAAATGGTAGGCGCCACTGTAATTAAAAGTCTTCAGGTCGAAGTACAGGGAATTCTCGGAAGGATCATCGGGATTGCCGAATTCCTGCCTCTGGTTTCTTTGCCAGCCCAGGTTCAAGGAAGCCTTTCCAGTTCCGAGTTTGAAACTATTCTCCGAGATCAATTTGAAATGCTGGATATGCTGGTAAGGAACCTGCGGATCGGTGGAAAGAAAATCCGACTCTGAAGGAACTTCTTTCACTCCACCGGGAAGGGCGCGTACAAAGGCTCCGCTTGCATTCCTTGCTCCCTCAATAAGACCAAGGCGCTGGTTAAAATTACTAACGATCAAATGGCTGAATCCCCATCCTCCATTATAGCCCACGTAACCACCTAAGTTCTTTTCATTGAACTTGGAGTCCCATACTCTTCCATCATATTTGTTTTGATAGTCAGCGGCCGCACGAAGGTCGCCCCACGCACTCCAGTTGAATCCATTCTGATTTCCGCCAATGCTTCCAAAAAGAGAACGCTGTTGATTGTTGGTGTTGTAGCTGCTCAACACATTTGCACGTATGGTATTGGCTGGAGCCGGAGTGGTGGTTACGATATTCACCACACCTGCCAGCGCATCGCTTCCATAGATCAAAGAAGCGGGTCCCTTGACGATCTCCACCCTGCTTACGCTGTTCTCATCGATCTCGATGCCGTGTTCATCTCCCCACTGTTGCCCTTCCTGACGGATGCCATCATTGATCACAACAAGCCGGTTATATCCCAGTCCACGAATAATCGGTTTCGATACGGCGGGTCCTGTGGTCAGCTGACTCACTCCCGGCTGACGGCTGATTGCATCTATAATATTGGTGGATGGAGTAGCCAACAGTTCTCCTTTGTTCACCCTTGTAATGGGAATGGGCGCTTTACGGATGGAAGTAGCCGAGGCAACAGCCGTAATAGTGACTGCTTCATTTTCAATAACGGAAGCGCTGAGCAGAAAATTTTTTGAGTTCATGCCCGAAGCAATATCTACATGATCTACGATGGTGCGGTAACCTTCGTAAGAGATTTCAATTATGGTATGGCCGGTGGGAACATTATTGAGAACATAATTACCTGCGCTGTCTGTGGTTGTTCCTATTTTAGAATCGCTCAATACTATGGAAGCACCCGCCAGGGGCTGGGAGGTTTTCGAATCTGATACCTTACCTGTGAGCTGAGATCTTTGCCTGGGTTGTTGCGAAAACAGTGCAACCGATGTAAAAACAAAAAATAGAAAAAAGAATATCTTTTTCATACAAATTCTTAAGCAATAAATAAAGATGGAGATGGAAGAAGAAGATCGGTTCAGGCATCAGGAGGGCCCCTGCTGTCCTTGTGAAGGACGAAGTACTGGAAGGTGTGGGTGTAGAGAGGAAAATCAAGCTTTTCGATAAATCTGGCTCCTAAACTCACAGCAGGTTCGCAGCCTGGTACAAAAGGAGCCGTTACCACCAGATCATCAAAATGACAGTTGTATCCCATCTGGTGAAGGACCGTACCGGAATGCGTTTGATAGCAGGAAGCGCTGTCCTTGTGGTGGGCAACCAGTTCGTGGAAATATAATTTGGGCGCGATGCTGATCGTAAAAATGACCAGGAGGAAAGAGCTGATGATTTTTTGTATGGCTGGTCTGTACGACAAGGTTTGAAAAATTACCGCGAAGTTATGAAACTCGGGACATCAAAAGGAGGGAAACAACATGGGTAGAGTCGGAGCGTTTTTCAAAAAAAGAAATTGTGAGGTGTGAAGACTTCAGAATTGTACTGCCGGAGTTTTGCCGAGACCTTCATAGGGCTGGCAAAAGAATTGCCGGTAATTTTATTCCATCCCCAACCAATCGAAGCACTGTACTATTTTTGCTGACAACCCTTAATGAGTTTATGAAGAAAGGCATTATGCTGGTAGACGATGATCCCGAAGACAGGGAAGAATTTTCTGATGTCTACCTGGCCCAGTTTCCCGGAGAACAATTATACTTTGCAGAAAATGGAGAAAAAGCGATCGAATACCTCGAGCAGCTCTTTCAAAAGCAGACCCAACTTTGCCTCATCGTACTCGATCTCAATATGCCCATCCTCAATGGCACCCAGACCCTCCGAAAAATAAAAAGCGATGACCGGTTCAAGGACATACCTGTAGTGATTTATTCCACTTCGGTGAATTCAGTGGAAAAAGAAGAATGCTACCGCCTCGGTGCACTCGACTACATGGTCAAACCTTCTTCCTTTAGTGATAGTGTGGAGATCGCAAAAAAACTCAGAAGAATTTGCAGGCTATACTGAGGGAGACCGGCAGTCCTCAGATGACAGACGTCAAAAGTGTTCAGACAATAGTCTTCAGTTGTATACTTATTTATTTCGTCAGCATGTTGGGGCGAAAAGCCGAAGTAAAATCTAGTGGCAGATGAAGTCAGGAAAATCAAGACGCCATGTTTTCTCTTACACGGAACTGCTAATAGAACGAACTTACTCCTTCTATCATCTACCAACTATCAGCTACCAACTACCAACTACTTAATGTATCTGCCGCATTTGGCTTTTCCGTTGGCGGCTTCTTCGGGAGTAATACCCCGAGCGCAGGACGATAAGAGCAGAACGATTGCAGAAATAGCCAGAATCTTTTTCATAGTACCGGTACGATTAAAGCGCCAAATTAATAGCCAGTCCCGAAGATTCCTAGATATTTGGACTCTGATTTTTACGAAGGCATTTTTTTTTAACAAGCCCATTCACCGGGCTTTTTTACCCTATAAGAAAGCCTCTCTTCCAACCTCTTTTACAGGTTAATTTTTCCTAACCCATTACCGCCATCCCCTTTTAACGTTGCCCCTTTCACTATCTGCTCCCAACTCCCAACCCGCAACCCGCAACCCGCAACCCACCATTCACTATTCACTATTGACTATTGACTATTCACCATTCACCATTCACCATTGACCATTCACCATTCACCATCACCCCTTCATCATCTGCTGAAAAAGATCAATATACTGTGCCACATGAAAGCCATCCATCAATGCATGGTGCACGTGAACCGACATGGGCATGGTCCTTTGTCCGCCTGATTCTGTCATCTTTCCAAAACTGATCTTGGGTGCGCTGTCGGCAAAAGCAAAGGAACGGGCATGCGCCAGTGAGGTAAAATCGATCCACGGTAGGGAAGAATAGTGAATCACGTTTTCTCCCGACACTGCCGGGATCAGTCCCACGCTTTCTCTGACGCGAGACGTTTCTTCGGATGCTTCTTTCATAAATGCATTCAGGTCTTCGAAGTAATTGATGTAAGCAAAACCAAATGTGCCATCAGGACGGTTGATGGTGGGGGAGGCATGAACCTGGCTATGAATAAAAACATCATCGCCTTCTATGCGGTAGCGAAAAGGCTCGACCTGGTTGGCAGCTCTAAGCGATTGATAGAGATAATAAAGAAAAAAAGAAAGGCCCTCCGATTTGGACCTGGTATAGGCGATGCTGCAATCGATGCGAACCGTTACTCCGAAAAAAGGCTCATTGAACTGGCGGAAAAAATAATAATGGTCTTTTCTTTCCCAGCTGGCGAGGTCAAGCATTTTTTTCATTGAAGCAAATAAGGCAAAATTTCCCTGATCTGTTTCACCTCCCTGAAATTGGAATAGGGAACCTGGTGTTCCGCTTCTTCGTGTGCCCAGGTAGTGTGATAAGGGATATGGATCCCATGTCCCCCAATATGCAGTACGGGAAGGATGTCGGACTTGAGAGAATTTCCGACCATCAGAAATTCTTCAGGGCGGATGTCGAGGTGTTTGATCAGTTTTAAAAAATCCGCGTCTTTTTTATCCGACATGATTTCGACATGATGAAAATGGTGTTCGATGCCCGAGCCTTTTAATTTTCTTTCCTGGTCCAGCAGGTCGCCCTTGGTGGCCACCACAAGGCGGTACTGATTTTTCAACAATAACAATACTTCTTCCACACCTTCGAGTAATTCAATGGGGCGGGCCAGCAATTCTTTACCCAGATCCAGGATCCGGCTGATGACTGAAGGCGACAGGGTTTGTTCTGATACTTGCAGCGCCGTTTCAATCATGGAGAGCATGAATCCTTTGATGCCATAGCCATACAAAGCCAGGTTCCTGATCTCGGTCTGAAGCAATTCCCTGGAAACAGAGTGTGCCGGAAGAAAATCTTCCAGCAGCGAACAGAAGGACTGTTCCATTTCCTGGAAGTAGGGCTCGTTTACCCAGAGGGTATCATCAGCGTCGAAGGCGATGATTTTAAGTTCAGAGTTCATAGTTCAGAGTTCAGAGTTCAAAGTTCAGAGTTCGGAGTTCATAGTTCAGAGTTCAAAGTTCAGAGTTTGGAGTTCAGAGTTTGGAGTTCGGAGTTCGGAGTTGCTATTAAATTATCGGGGGTTCTTTATTGGATGAATAGAATTTCAGCGCACGGAGCATGAGGACGCGAAGGGTTTCGCAGAGTTGAATTCAATTTTTTACAAAGGACCGTAGATGTGCTTTTCCGGGCGATTGGTTTTCCTGGATTAAGCCTTAAATTTATTTCTCCGCGTAAACATCTGCGCACTCCCTTCTTAGCAGTGAAAATATACTGATCCAACAAAGAAAGCCCGATCATTTCATAGCACCTCTGTTTCCGAACTCCGAACTCATTTTTAGTTACGAATTTATTATATATTTGAGCCGCCGCCTTCCATCCTACTGATTCAATCTGCCCTGAGGACAACTACCGTTTTCTTTACACTTAACTATGCTCGTATGAAAAATGCTCGAATGAAGACCCTGTTCCGTATTGTGTGTTTTGTTTCCCTCAATCTTTTTTCTTTGATTGCTTTGGCCCAGGATGGCTTGAATAAAAGGCCCAATGTAAATATCAATGCCAACTGTAATGGCTTGTTCGAATGGCTGCCGCAAGGGTATACAGCAAACCCTTCACAGAAATTTCCATTGTTGATTTGTGTACTTGGACTAGGCTCGAACGGACCGGGCACGGATCCCAGCCTGGACCTTTTATTTACCGGCGGAGGTTATCCGGTGGATCAACAAAGAGGTCCCAGCCCAAGCTGGGTAGATGCATACACGGTAAATTCACAGACTTTCCGTTTTGTGATCATCACACCTCAATTCATTCAACCGCTCAACGAACATATACCAACGCCCCAGGAGCTCAATGATGTCATTAATTATTCTATTTCCCACTATCATGTGGACACATCGAGGATCTATTTAATTGGAAGTTCTCAGGGTGCAGGCACTGTGTGGGATTATGTGGGATACAGTGCTGCTTATGCAAGGCGTATTGCTGCGGCCATTCCTTTTGCCGGTGTCTCTTTTCCTTTCCAGGAAAAAGCAGACATCATGAAATACAATGGTGTTAAGATCTGGGCGATGCAGAATTCACGCGATGATGCTGTTCCTCCTTCCTTTTCCATAGACTATGTAAAATTCTATAACAATCCGCCCACGCCGGCGATTCCTGCCAAATTAACCCTGTTTGATGCAGCCGGCCATCAGTGCTGGTTTCTACCGCTTACAAGAAACTACACCGAAGGTGGACTGAATGTATATCAATGGTTGCTTCAATACAAGACCAATCCTACCACCGCTTTTGCAGGCGAAGATCATGAAATCACGCTCCCTACCAGCACCGCGAGTCTTGCATCCAGTGGAACCGCACCAGATGGAACGGCACAATCATTCAGTTGGACAAAAATATCCGGACCTTCAGGTGGTAATCTTTCTTCACCCAATTCTGCCAATACCTCTGTGTCTGGTCTGGCGCTTGGAACTTATGTTTATCGCTTAACCATCAACGGTAGTAATGGTAGTGTAGCGAGCGACGATGTGGCACTGATCGTCAATCCGGGAGCACAAAGAATTGAAGCCGAGAATTTTATTGCGTGCACCCAGCCAATTGGTACATTCATTCCGAACAACGATTCACTGTTTATTAATCCCACCACTGAAGGCGTGAACGGTCATGTATTGGATGGAATCAATTGGAACAACTGGGCAGATTACAATGTTACTGTTCCTACAGCGGGCACTTACCGCTTCCGGTTCCATGCAGGCAGCGGGCCGGGGGGAACACAATTCCAGGTAAAAAATGCATCCGGTACTGTTTTGGGCACGGTACAGATGTATGGCACTGGTTACGATAGATTCATGAACCTCTATTCAGACATTCCCTTGAATGCCGGAAGTCAAACCATCCGCATCCAAAATTCCAGTACGGCCTTCCCTGCGAACAACTGGTTCCTGAACTGGTTTGAAGTGATCGACGGGCCACTTAGTTCCTCTGTTGTGCTTCCTGTGAATTTTACATTATTCAATGCGCAGTGTGCGAATGGTGGCGTGAACCTGCAGTGGAAAACTGCAGGAGAACTCAGTTCCAAAGATTTTTCGATCGAGAAAAGCATCAATGGCCGCGACTGGGAAAGTCTCGCTACAATTCCTGCAGCAGGCAATACAGGTGTTGAACAAAGTTATACCTACACCGATCATTCAAGCTCGGGAACTTACTACCGCATCGTACAGCAGGATCTCAATGGAAGAAAAACACTGAGTCCGATTATCAGAAGCAGTTGTGTCGAAAAAAATAATTTCGGTGTTTATCCCAATCCGGTTTCCGACCGAACTTATGTTCATATCAATTTGCAGCAATCATCCAAGATCGATCTCTCTGTTCTGGATAGTAAGGGAGCCGTGGTACAACACATGGTTCAATCGCTTCCCGCAGGAAACAGCCACATTCCAGTGGACCTCAATGCACTTCCTGCAGGTACGTATACTTTGTATGCAAAATGGAATAATGAAACGCACAGTGTGAAGCTGGTGAAGAAAAATTAATCCGACAACCCTCCTTCGCTTCGCTACTGCGGGCAAGCCGACAATCGTCGACCGCCAGTTGTGGTCGGCGGTGACCCAGGCCCATGATTCAGTTTGACTGATAAAAAGTTTGGAAACAGCAGTTCGTAACTAACTGCTGTTTCTTTCTTTATATTTTTGGAAACCTACTATCAGCATTGGATTCGATAAATTTCGATAAGCTCTTTCATTGCTATTTGACTGGTTTTATTTTACTTCTTCGATGATAATGAAGCTTAGTGACCGCAAAGCGATAGAATTAGAGAAATAAAAAATCTTTGCATCTTTTAAATTTTTGTCCGCATTTTTTGAAATACAACCTTCTATTCTTTGCGAAAACCTCTCCGTCCTCCTTTTCTGATTTATCACGGATCTCAGTAATTAAGAGCGGATTTCACGCCTGCCCGTACCGAACGGTACGTTCGGGCGGGGATTGATGATTTCATAGTTAACTGTTCTCTCCCTAATTCCCAATTCCTAATTCCAGCCTTAATACTCCAATACCCTTTTACCTTAACACCCAATACCCTGACTTGACTCTCCTGTCGGAATTTGCCCGCTAATTGGCCGCAAACTCACCCCACAGGTGTCAGAAAAGCGATGCAGCTTTGTATGGAACTAGTGCTTTAAAAAAAAAGACATGATGAAAGCAAAAATTTTTTATCCCGGGCAACAGTCTATTACACTGGACCTGGTTCTATTTATTATCCGACTGGTTTGCGGTTACATATTTATTACAACAGGATCGGGGAAGATTGGTCATCCTTTTAATTGGATGGGACCCGACTCCTCCTTTCCCGGCTTCTTCCAGTTCCTCGCTGCTATTTCTGAATACATCGGCGGGTTTGCACTGATACTGGGACTGATCACCAGGCTTGCGAGCTTCGGTATTGGCTGCACCATGATTGTTGCCATCTATGTGATGCGCTTTAACTACCACATGCCTTTCATTAGCAACACGGGAGGACCAGCTTCTGATCTTCCAACTCTTTTGCTCATGATGGCCATTCTTCTTTTCGTCGCAGGACCGGGAAGGTTTTCATTGGACCACCTGGTATTTGGAAGAAAATTCAAGATCCAGCATTCATGATTGAAGTGTTTAAAACAGATGTGCAGGAGAAAGATCAGGCAAGGAGGTTGCTCGTCTTGCTGCAGAAACAATTTCCGGAAAGCCGGATCAATTTCGACCTGGACGACTGCGACCGGATACTGAGGGTGGAAGGAGATGATTTTAAAAATGAAGAACTCATCTTCATTTTGGAAAGACATGGTTTTTATTGCGTGGTGTTGGAGTAGAGAGTTGACAGTCCTCAGTCCTCGATCGTCAGAGGGCAACAGCAACCGATTACCGTCAATCGCCGAAGCAGTTGAGACGGTGTGACAGAAAAAATTTTAAAAATAAAATAAAACAATATGCAAAAAATTACGCCTTTTCTTTGGTTCAACGACCAGGCGGAGGAAGCCATGAATTTTTACACTTCCGTTTTCAAAAATTCTAAAAAAGGAAATGTGGTGCGATATGGTGATGCAGGTCCTGGGCCGAAAGGTCAGGCGATGACCACAACGTTTACACTCGATGGACTTGATTTTGTTGCATTGAACGGTGGTCCGCTATACCAGTTCACCGAAGCAGTGTCGCTTGTCATTAATTGTGAGGACCAGGAAGAAGTAGATCATTATTGGGAAAAACTATCTGAGGGTGGAAAGAAGGGACGTTGCGGATGGCTCAAAGACAAATTTGGATTTTCCTGGCAGGTCGTTCCTATTGCCCTGCCCAAACTTTTACAACACAAGGATCCGGAACGCTCGAAAAAAGTGATGCAGGCCATGATGAAAATGGACAAGATCGATATCAGTGTGTTGGAGCAGGCAGCGGCGTGAAAACTCTTGTCGCCCCTCAGTCGGCAGTCGTCCGAAGGAAAAGGTGAGAGCTGAGATGACATTGGAAAAGACGTTAAAGACTGTAGACAATTTATGTGGAGGGATCGTTCTTATTATTTGTTGCTTGTTGGAAATAAAAAAATTTAACTGCAAGGAGCGAGGAGAACGCAAGAAATAAATTTTAGAAGTCAATGCGCTAAACTTTGCGCTTCTCTGCGCTCCTCTGCGTCCATTGCGGTTAACTTCCCCTTAAAAAACTGTAGTTGTAAGAAATAATGTCTCCCAATCAACGGACGTCTGACCTCTGATGTCTGACGACTTTCCTAACTTACCATCCTAAATCAACACTATGGGATTTGATCAGTATCATGAACCGGCTTCAGAATTATCACAGGAAGTAAGAACATTTGCGAGGATGATTTTGTCGCTTATTGAGGAAGCAGAAGCAATAGACTGGTACGAACAGCGAATTTCTCTTGAAAAAGACAAGGAGGCAAAAAAGATCATGGAGCATGCGCAAAGTGAAGAATTCATCCATTTTGCCATGGACCTGGAATTTCTCTTGCGTAAAAAGGATAAATGGAAAACCGTTATGAAAAACGTACTGTTCAAGTCGGGCGATATTGTGGAAAATGCAGAAAAAGCAGAAGACAAAATTGAAGAATAAATTGGTTGAAATTTTTTCAAACAGCACGCGGTCATGCAGTAATAAAACATTTTAATTATTTGCGTCTTCTATTCTTTGAAACTATAACCAACAACTAGGCAACAATACCGGCCATTCTTCTGCATTCTTCCGCGCATGTATTACAGATCTCAGCGCATTCCTGGCAGTGCTCGTTTTTATGTTTGCCACATTCCTCTGCGCAGGCTTCGCAAGCCGTAGCGCAGATGCCGCAAACATCCGCTGCACGCTCACTACCCAAACTCATTAGCTGCGCAGCTGCATAACAAACTGCAGCACATTCCATGTCCAGCTGAATGCACCTTGCCATCATAGCCACGTTTTCTTCCTGTGTACACGAAGAAGCGCAATGATTACAAATCGCCGCACAACGAAGACAGGCTTCAATGCAAGAACGATACTGATGATATCCTTTCATAAATTATTATTAAATGGAAAATTCTCTTTGCCACACCAACACTTCACCAATTTCAGTACCACAATGCCCTTAATAAGATCGATGTTGTAACTACTCTCTCTCTCTCTCTCTCTCTTTCTCTTTCTCTCTTCCCACATCTCTCATCCCACATCTCACATCTCTCCCTCTACCAACTGCCTCATTCCTTTCCTTCCACCATAGGCACAAAAGAAAAATAATCGAACTGTTCTTCATGAAGCTGACCTTCCTGCCTGGTGATACGCATCATTTTTTGCGGGTTTTCTTTACCCAGAGGCAGGACCATTCTTCCTCCTTCTTTTAATTGATCGGTTAACTCTTTGGGAACATAAGGAGCAGCCGCCGTGATCAGGATCCTGTCGAAGGGTGCATATTCAGGAAGGCCTTCATAGCCGTCGCCATAAAAAAGATGAAGATTATTGAACATGCGCAGATAAGCAAACTCCTGGTTGCGGTCGTACAGCTTTTTTTGCCGTTCTATAGAAAACACTTCGGCTGCCAGTTCAGCCAGGATCACTGCCTGGTAAGCGCTTCCCGTTCCGATCTCGAGCACACGATCGGAAGAGCGCACATCCAGGAGTTGGGTTTGATAGGCAACAGTGTAGGGCTGCGAAATGGTCTGACCTTCACCAATGGGAAAAGCCCTGTCCGTGTATGCTTCCGATGCGAGCTCGGGCGGCATGAAATATTGCCGGGGAATTTCAGAGATCGCATCCAGCACGCGTTTATTGTTGATGCCCTTTTCCAGAATGCTTTCTACCAGCTTCCTTCTTTCTTTTTGCTGTTCCGGACTGTCGTCATAATCAAGCATAGCAAAACAAAGGTAAATAGTTTGGGAGAGAGGCTAACCTCGGAGAAACGAGGATGCAGAACGATCCGCGGTTAACCTCTCTCCTTTTTACGAAACAATATCAAGGCAACCAGGGACACCAGCACGAGGATGACTGCAGCTTCGATGTAGCGCACATATTTCCTGGAGCTTGCTTTTCCGACCGTAGCAAGTTGCCTGATCAACATTTTATCTTCCGGACCTTCATACACCAGCCTGAGTCCCCAATCGGAATCATTGGGCAGGTCGGGAAGCTTGATGATACCTGTTCTGCCCGCAGGAAGACGGCCGCCACCAGCATTCATCCAGGTCCCTTTTCTTGGATCAAACCATTGAGCCCGGTACACACTGTTCAAACGCGCACCACGAAGATCAGCACGCGGACAATCCTTCTCAAAATAGATCATAAAAATATTTTTGTCTGGCGTTCGTGCGCAATAAGCCCACCCATCGAAGGATAAAACATCAGCAGTTCTGTTGGGAGATACAAGCTCGTTGAGTGGTTCAAGTTCCTGGTAGCGATACCCGATAGAAAAAGCAAAACTTTTCAGGTATTGCATTTGCGCTGCAGAAGACCATTGAAAAGCATCCCACATATGCACCGGTGCTGCTGCTTCAATATCGCCACCCCAAATTCCTTCAGCACCATAAACATGTCCTGCCAAACCTCCCGATAAAAAACTACCGTACATGCCTGACCGAACCATCTGGTCATCGCGTGCTGTGCCTCCCTTTGCCCCTCTTGTATAATTAACAGCACCTCCTCCCCTCGGGTCGCTGAACCCGGAATAATAGGGTTCGCCATTGAGTGCAGGACCAGGATTTTTCAGATGATAAATCTCCGTGAGGTACCAATAAAAATTATGTTCCCTTCCATTGCCGATCTGGTGCAGGGTTACCCAGGAATGTTCTCCCCAGTTTTCCAAAGTGGACGGATTTGCATTCGCAGAAAGCAGGTTAGCAAAAGGACTAGGAAATGCACCAGGGTCCATAGCATATATGGCAGAAACAAAATCATCAGGGCTTAGGGTAAGATCAAGAATATCCAGATGCACGGGTGAGAGCACCACATTATACGCCTGGTAGCGTGCAAAAATGTATTGTATATAACGCGAACAGGAATGTGGCCAGTCATAATACTGTTTCCAAAGAATGCTCGCGTCTCTGCGGAATGCTTCCAGAAAAGGAATAAATCCCTGGTCATTGAGATAGGCAATCTTGCGATCGAGGTATTTAAAATATTCCGGATTGAGACGATCCATGTCCGGAAAAAAATTCTCATAACCCGGAACCTTGCCTGGATAAAAAAATGGTTTGCCTCCCTCATTATCCATATTCTTCGCACTTCCAGTTCCAAATTCCATCCATGCCGTACGTACAAGAGTGGATGCAGAGTCGTGTATGCGCAGCAGCCAGGAACTGTCATCTGTTTTCCAGTTGGGATAAGCCGCGATAAGACTGATCCAGTTAAAGCCTTGCGATTTTCGCAGTCGAACATAGTCCTTGAAGCCGGCGTTGGGACCAATACCTCGCACACGTTCATCATCATACCATTTGAACCGGTTGGTCCCAAGTGAAAACCAGGTATCTCCAAGAGCAAGGTAGGGTGTACTGTCGGCATAGATCAATGCATGATGATTGGCAGATGCCCGAAGAAATCCGTGACGCAAAGGATTTTCATTTTTTTCAATTTCGGTCCAGTCAACGGCATTGAAAGAACCTGATCTTCCATTCAGTCCTGCATCTTGCACACTGGACCCGCTTATCCAGCTCCAATTGCCCGGAGTGGTGGCAACCAGCCGCACAAGAAATTGCTTTCCGCCATTCCAGAAGCCATAAACCCGTTTATTGAAGCCGGGACCTTTCAGATCGATCCACACTGTAACATCGGTGTATGGATTTGCATAAACATGGTCGCTGGTGAATCTGATCTCCTGCATTTCCCAGAGATGAATGGGAGGAGCTGCAATAGTTGACAAGGACAACAATAAAGCAAATAAGAAAAGCAGCAATCGGGTTAAGGCAGCCATTGGTGTTAGGGATTGGAACGATTGAAATTAGTAAATGTTATGGTGAATGGTGAATGGTCAATGGTGAATGGTGAATGGTGAGATAGTGAATAATGAATAGTGAATAGTGAATGGGGTCGTTTTGAGGGGGAGATGAAGAGTTGGATATTAGAAGGTGATTAAAATAAAGAAAGAAGAAAGAGAAAGAGAAAGAGAACGGAGAAAGGAGAAAGGGAGGGAGAACGAGGACCGGGCATATTTGATTAGGCGAACAAGGATTAGGTCGTCTTGTCCACAAACGGGTTAAAAATTTCCCAATTCAATGAAGGTGCACGTCAACATTGCATAACTTGATTGAGCTATGATGATACGTATACTTATTTTAGTTCTGTTGGCTTCTGCCTGTTCAACCAATAAAACTTCCAACAGTGTTCGTTCCCGCAACGCGATGATCCATGCGCGCCTCGATTCCCTTAACCGCGACAAAGACCACATCATTATCAAAGAAGACGAGTGATCGGCAATCAGCAATTGTAAATGTGTGCAGCCGGGAATTGATTGTTTGCAATCGCAGTTAGATTTTGATGCCTGCCTGATCATAAACAATCCTGTCCTTTACTACTTCAAAGACTTGCCCTCCAATTGCCCAAACATTTCCCATAAAAAAATCTCCGCAAAATATCAGCCTCCATTCACCTTGACCATTCACTATTCCCTATTGACTATTCACTAATTCACTATTCACCATTCACCATCCCCCACTTCCCTCACGCCTTTTATAATCAGCCAAAGACAGAAGCTGGATTCTCCAATGAAAGAAGGCATCATGATCCATGGAAAAAGAGTGGAAGCAAATTTGGGCGCAAGAATCAGGGCAAAGCTGTTGATGATGTAACAGAGTCCGGCCAACTGCATCAAACGGCCGATGATGCGGGGAATAAATCCTGAAACAAAAATGAGCTGTCCGAAAATGAGACAGGCAAATCCAAAAAATAATAGTCCCACCCCAAATCCATATCCATCCATGATGATGGAAACGTAGGAAAGAATATTCATTTGTGCGGCCCGGAAGGACTGAAGGTAGGCCGGATGTTCCAGAAAGATAAGTGAAGTAAAGAGGTTCAACTTGAAAGCAACCAGCACGGCGGATTGTACCAGTGCAAAGAGCAGTGCTGTTAGCGTCCAGAATTTATTGACAGGCCGGAATAGAGTATAAAAAATGATGAGCAAAGGAATATCGCATACATGCATCAGGAGGTCGTTCGCAATTCCGGCTCGCCACAGCAAGGGAAAGTCCATAATATTTTTTGCAGTGGCATCCGGATCTCCCTGCACAATCAACTTTCCTCTTACAAAAATTTCGCCGAAGATGCCGGTAAGAATAATCACCAAATAAAGAATGCCACCTGCTCTGGCAGTTTTTCTCAAAGAAATTGGTTGCTTCATGAGTTTAGATGTTTGGGTTGAATTTTAAAATAAGTTCGTGACCTTCCCTATGAATTATGAAATTTTTGAAGAAACTTATCGAGGTATTCTTACTCTTTTCCGGATATCTGCTGGATTGACCTTCCAACTTCAAATTATTTCTTGTAAAAATTTCTATCTCAACACAATTGTATCCATAAAAATATTTTCCGGCAATAAAGCGTCAACAAACAACTGGTTCTTGTAAACGAACGTCAATCGTCAATGATGGCAAAGCGGCGGCGTGGTCGATATTTTGGAGAGCACGTATTTAGAATAAATGAGTAGGCGATGAAATGAGTTACTCAAAACAGAACAATTCAAGCCTGGCGATATCATCATAAATCTTATCGGATCCTAAACTACCGATTCATTGCCGGATTACGATCATCATGGATGACATTGACGCTGTCCTCCAAAATATCAGAATCTTCTATTCCCCATTCACTATTCACTATTCACTATTCACTCCCCTCACCATTCACCATTCACCATTGACCATCAACCTCCTTTCATCGCCCCGGATTCCCCTTCTGTAGCCGGAAATAGGAAAACACAAAGATTTCCCCCAATTTAACAGGAGCATGAAGAGGAGTTACCACATCAAAAGAGCGCGGTTCTATTTCTGGGTCTCGCTCTCCTACCTCGTTCTATGGCTGTTGATAGACCTGGGCAATTATCCCGACACATTTATTCCCAGAATATTTAATAATATCTGGCGACTGATATGGATTGTTGCGCTCAACTATATTTTTTTCGAACACAGTCTCCCCTACGTAAGAAAAAGAAAATCGGTGATCGGCAGGGTCCTCTTGTTTTTGGTGGTATTGTGGGTACAGCTCATGCTTTTTTCTTTCGGACTTTTTGCATGGAGGGGATTGGGTATTTTGATCCGGGTGTATACGCCATTGAAGGATTTCCATGACATGCATGCAGGTGTGAACTATGTTTTTCCTTACGCTTTTATGTCGCTCTTTTATTTTGGGATTGGACGTCATATCCATGATCATATTCAACTGCGACAGTCGGCGCAGCAGCTGCGTATTGAAAAACAGGAAGCAGAGCTCCATTATCTGCGCTCGCAAACCCATCCCCATTTTCTGTTCAACACTTTGAATAATATCTATTCCCTGTCGCGCGAAAAATCAGAGCTGGCGCCTGAATCTATATTGAGATTGTCGAAAATACTCCGCTTCATGCTGTATGAAACCAGTGGAGACTATATTGCTGTTGAACAGGAACTGAAAATACTCAACGACTATATTTCGCTGGAAAAACTTCGCTATGATGAATCCCTTCGCGTGAATTTTAATCATAACGTTGAAGACATGAAACAATCTATTCCTCCTCTTTTGCTGATTCCTCTTGTGGAAAACGCATTCAAACATGGCGTTTCCGAAACCAGGAACCGTCCCTATGTTGACATTCATTTATCACTAAACAATAGGCAACTGCTTTTTGTTGTAAAAAATTCAACGGAGCCAGTAAACGAATCAAGGAACATCAAAGAAAACATTGGTCTCTCCAATCTGCGTCGACAGCTTGAGCTGCTGTACAAGGAATACAATCTGACTACGCAGCAGGGCGCTGCTGAATTCATTGCTTCATTAAAGATAAACCTGGGAAGCCATGTCTAAAATCAACTGCATCATTGTAGAAGATGAACCCCTTGCTGTGAAGGTGCTCACCGATTACATCAAAGAGGTTTCTTTTTTAGAATTAAAACAAAGTTTCAGGGACGCTATACTCGCTACGGACTACCTGCGCGACCATCCCGTAGATCTCATCTTCCTCGACATTCACCTGCCCAAACTAAAAGGCATGGCCTTTCTCAAAACCTTGCGCCATCCTCCTTCTGTGATCATCACTACAGCCTATCACCAATATGCTGTAGAAGGCTATTCACTGAATGTAACTGATTATCTCCTCAAGCCTTTCGAATTTGAACGATTCCTGGTTGCCGTAAACAAGGTGAAAACAGCACAAGGAGAAAAAATTAAAAGCACGGAACCGCAGGAAGGAAAGGACTATATTTTTGTGAACGTTCAAAAAAAGAAAGTGCGACTGCTCTTCTCCGAGATCGTGTACATTGAAAGCCAGCGTGAGTATATCCGCATCGTGACGACAAAAAAACAATACCTCTCGAAAATGGGAACCCAGGAAATTGAGTCCTTGCTTCCTTCACAATTGTTCAAACGAATCCACCGCTCTTTTATCATCGCAGTGAACAAGATCGATTCCTACACGGCGGAAATGGTGGAAGTCAATGGGGTCTCCCTTCCCATTGGAAGAGGATACCGGGATGTGATTGAGAAACTGTGAAAGAGAAGCTATTAGCTGCTAGCTGTTAGCTGCTGGCTTTTTCAGGATTGTAGCCTCCGGCTAGAGCAAAGTTCGCAGTAGAATCGGGAGTTCGAGGTTGTTTTATGAGACTGGAAATGTTCAAGTTGTCGGTTTTCTTTGGTGATCTGTACAATACAATAGGTTTTTTCGAAAATGGCAACGGTTTTTTTAATCTTTAAATGTCTGGCTGCGCTTCGTTGCAACCCGATTTCAATAGCTGCCCTGAGAAAAAACGACAACAACAATTAGCGGAGGCTTGCCACTACCGCTGCTGACCGATAAATGCTCAACGACAAACCTTATCGAGATGTAATGCTAAATTAGCATCCCGCTAAGGTTGCCCTGCGCATCAAAAAGAGAGAAAGACTGATAGGAAAATATCCGCCGTAGGAAAGAAGACGTAGTACAGAACAAGAGAGCAGAAAATAATATCGAAGCATCTCCGATCTTGAACATTTCCAGTCTCATAAAACAACGTCAAACTCCCGATTTTATTGCCAACTTTGCTTTTGCCGTAGGCTACCATCCTGAAAAAGCCAGCAGCTAACAGCCAACAGCTAACAGCTTCTTTTCCTCCCTTACGCCTCCGGGCTCGAAGCTCCGTGTTGCGACTGCGCTGTATTGGCTGCAGATCCTCTTCTGCGGCACCAGTCCTGCCATTCATCTCTGAACTTTTCTTTTTGTTCGGGGCTGAGGTTCTCCCACATCATTTTTTGTCTCCAGTTGCCTCTCCGGTAACCTCCTCCGCCAAAACTGCTGAAGAGGATTTTGGACAAGACCAGTATGCCCAGTGCCTGCCAGAAACTCAGAACCGATACATGAAGCACGGGAGAAAGAATATTATTCCAAAGCAGCATCACGATGCCGCCAAATACCAGAATGCCCAGGATGGCAAAGGGTGCGATCCAGAAAAGGCGCCTTGCGCGGTGTCTTCTATACATCATAAAAAAATATTTAAGGTTCAATAATCTGATGATACAATTCTTCGAGTTGTTTGCGGAGGTAAAGCACTGCATACCGCTTCCGGCTGATGAGGGTACTGACTTTTTCTCCGGTGCGTTTGGCAATTTCGTGGAAGGGAATTTCTTCCAGCTCATTCCAGATAAAAACCTGTCGCTGCTCCTGGGGCAATTCTTCCAGTGATGAAAACAGTTTATCCCAAAAAATTTCTCCAAGCTCCTCTCGTTCCGGTGTCCATGCTTCCTGTAAAAACATTTTGTCTACTTCTTCGTCTGATTCCGTTTCGTCCAGAGGCAGAAAAGATTTCTTGCGGTATTTGTCCACGATCCGGTTCCTCGCCACGCGGAACAGCCAGCCACTCACCTGCTCAATGGGTTCGGTATTCACCACATGACTGAACTGGTACCAAACGTCCTGCAAAATATCTTCGGCATCTTCCTCACTATCAACACGGCCGCGGATAAAATAAAACAGCCGCTTGCCATAATCCCTCACGGCATCCACGATATTTTGTTTGTGTTTTTCGGCCACGGTGATGGTCATTACCCGTTCCATTTAATAAGAAGACGGATGAACAAAGGAAATGTTTTAATGGCGAAAGCGATCGCAGATGAATAGATGAAGGGATTTCGCGGTGGGGTCCATTCATTTGGTGAGGTTTATTATATTATGGATTCAAGGATGAACAGAAATCAACGCAGCGCTCCTACAGACGGGAAAAGCTGTGAGCTCTGAGCTGTGAGTAGCTGTGAGATGAGAGAAGATAGAGGACAGATCACAAATGACAGAGGATAGATGATAGCAACAAGGATGAATAAAATAAAACCAGATTTAACGCCGCGACAGTTTCATAAAATCTATCCCCGGCCCCAGCCTTTTCCGAAAATTTCTATCCATCCATCATAGCCTTTTTATAGAACAAGTCATATATCATACCGCCAACCACCCGTAAACGACTCCGGAATCTTCAAGACTCCGACTCTGAACTCCGAACTTTGAACTTTGAACTGCGGGCTCTGGACTTTGAACTTTGAACTCTGAACTCTGAACTTTGAACTTTGAACTTTGAACTCCCGACTCCCGATTCCGAACTCCCCCGAATGTGGATATGTCAATTTTTTTAGCAAAATAATGCTAATTAATTTAGCATCATGAGCGCCGACCCATTTCAGCATCTGCCCTTGGTGCAGGCGGGATTCCCGTCTCCGGCCAATGATTACCTGGAACCCGACCTGGACTTCAACGGGTATTTCAAACAGCATCCTTCGGCCACCTTTGCCATGCGCGTCAGCGGAGAATCCATGGTCGATGCCTTCATCCCGCATGGCTCGATGGTGATCATTGACCGGGCCGTCCGTCCGCTGAACAACAGCATTGTGGTAGCTACCCTCGATGGGGAAAGAATGATCAAGCACCTCGTGCGCACGCGCGACGGAATTTTTCTGCTGCCCGCAAATGCAAAATTCAAATCGATCCGCATAGAAGAAGGAATGGATTTTAGTGTGTGGGGCACCGTGACCCATGCCGTGATAGATGTATTCAAACCCAGAATATGATTGCACTGATCGACTGCAATAATTTTTACGTCTCCTGCCAACGAAGCTTCGATCCTTCGCTGCACTACCAGCCAGTGATCGTGCTCTCGAACAACGATGGATGCACCATCGCCAGAAGCGAAGAAGCAAAAGCACTCGGCATCAAAATGGGCACACCAGGCTTTATGATCAAAGAGTTGATCCGCGAAAAAAATGTGCAGGTATTTTCTTCCAACTATACCCTCTATGGCGACATGAGTGCGCGTGTGATGCAGGTGATCCGCGAATATGTATCGCGCACGGAACTTTATTCCATTGACGAAATCTTTGCGGACCTCACCGAATTGAAATACAAAGCCCCTGCTGCACTGGCCGCCGAGATCCGCGAGATGGTGATGCGCTGCACCGGCATTCCGGTTACCATCGGCATTGCACCAACAAAGACCCTCGCCAAGATGGCCAACCGCTACGCCAAGAAAACCAGACCACAGGAAGGGATCTTCTACGCCGACGAAGCGTGGAAGATCAACGACCTCCTTCAATGTACGCCCGTAGAGGAAGTGTGGGGCATCGGTCCGCAGCATGCTTCGCGATTGAGAAAAAAAGGTTTTCATTCCGCTGCAGATTTTGTGAGGATACCCGAAGCATGGGTGAGAAAAGAAATGGCCGTGGTGGGACTTCGCACGCAACAGGAACTCAAAGGCATTTCCTGTCTGAAATGGGAAGAGCAGGCGCCGGCAAAAAAAAATATCTGCACCTCGCGGGCTTTTGGAAAACTGATTAGCTCCAAAAAAGAAGTGCAGCAGGCCATTGCCACTTTCACGTCCAGCTGTGCAAAAAAATTGCGGCAGGAAGGCAGTTGTGCCCGCAAGCTCCATGTGTTTATCCAAACCAATGTGCACCGCCACGAGGACCCGCAGTATTTTCATTCCATCACCCTCGACCTTTCTGTACCCACCAACCACACGCGCGAACTGTTGAAGTATGCCATGACTGCATTGAACCTGATTTACCAGGCAGGATATCGCTACAGCAAGACGGGTGTGATGGTTCTTGATCTCATTCCGCAAACCAGCACGCAAATGGCACTGTTTGATGGAGACGATCGCGAACAGCATGCGCGGGTGACGCGGGTGATTGATGAAGTGAACGGCAGTATCGGAAGAGATCTTGTTCGATTTGGCGTGCAGGATTTCAATAAAAAATGGAAATTGCGACAGCAGCATCTCTCACCCAGCTACACCACGCGTTTTGATGAACTACCCATTGTAAAAGCAAGTTGACATGTTCAACCCACTCGCACCTCTGGATCAGAGAGCCATTGACGGAATGGTAACAGAAGGCCACCGCTTTTTTGTGCGGCAAAGTTTTCCGCGTGCGAAAGATCATTTTGACGAAGGCATCAAAGGCTATTTTCTTTTTTGTCACTATAAAGACTATTCGAAAGCAAAAGAACATTTTGATGTGTTGAAACAGGATCCGGCACGCTATCTCTACGACTGGGAGGTTGTTTCGGATCGCGAGCGATTGATGATCGCCGCATCGAGACCGGCTGGATACAAACTATACACCAACACGTTCATGCCCGACTGGGAGCGGCATCTCACCAACCGCCTCAGGGAAAAGATCAGGCTCTATATTCAGCGCCTCGGATGGAAGCCTGATCGCGAAGAGAGCGTAAACCCGGTGTTCTATCCCTGGTTCGGAGAAGTGTATGTGAGCCTGCGCTTTCGCAAACAGGAAGTAAAGGTTAAATTTGAGGAGATCGAAAAAATCTTCTAATGTGCTACGACATTTCCTTTGCTACCCGATACGAACTGATCACGCAATATATTCCAGATCTTATTGTGGACCCGCAGATCGCGCTCGACTACGACATGAACCTGCACGTGCAGGCGCAGGCATTTAAGAAATATCCGGTTGTGATCTTCGAAAGGGAACAATATCATCTCAGGCCTTTTGAATGGGGCATCATCCCCGAGTACATGAATACACCGGAGAAAATAAAAAAAGGAAGGAATTCGATGTGTAATGCGCGGAGTGAGAAAATTATCGAAGACCGCAAGAGCTACTGGCACCGCATCCGAAAGCACCGTTGTCTCATTCCGGTAACCGGCATCTTCGAGCACCGTGAAGTGAAAGGGTTCAAGAATAAAATCCCTTATCACATCCGCTTAAAGAACCGCCCTATGTTTTGCATTCCCGGACTTTATCATTACCCCTTGAATTATGCAGATCCCGAGACCGGTGAAATTAAAGGAACCTACACGCTGATCACACGCGCTGCGAATCCGGTGATGGCCCAAATTCACAACAGTGGAGACCAGGCGGGACGCATGGCGCTGTTTCTCCCAAAAGAGCTTGAACTAAAATGGCTAAAGCCCGATTTGAAAGATGAAGACATTCAGGAGATCCTCGATTATGAAATGCCTGCATCGGAACTTGATTACCATCCTGTGTATACGATTCGCACCACGAAAGAACGTCCTGATGGGAAAGGCAAGCTGGATATATTTAACTGGCCTGACCTTCCGCCGCTGGGAAAGGACACGACGGAGATGAGTTTGTTTTAGATTTGTAAGAGCGAGGAAGAGATCATCGTCTCTCTCGCTCTCTTTCTCCCGAGGCTGATTTTTTTCACAACAGTTTTTTTGAGTAAGATGCATTGTTTTGTCAGGTTACACAGGGCACCAGCAATAATCAACTATCGGAAACGGTCAAAAAAATAATTTGGGAAAAAACAGAAAAGGCAAAACAATGCCCAGTAAAAATATCAGAGCCAGGTGGGAATAATAATTTTTACCAGGGATTCTTTCTTTAAATACTTTGAAACTCCAATATAAAAATGGCAAAGTAAAAACGGTTCCAACGATACAAATCAACAGGCCAAAGGAATCGCCTATTTCGCCGCCATAATCCTCCATATGTTTGGAGATCGCTACAAAACTGTAGATACACAATAATAACACCACACAAAAGCATAAGAACAGGATCAAAGCAAGTATTTTAAACCATTTTATTTTTAAAATGCTTTGACATAGCAGGCAACATTAAAATATGGGCGAAGTTTGGCCTTGACTGTTTCTCATCATCATGAATTATAACAAAACTGTATGACGCAATTACTCGTCATTATTTAGCTGCCCATCTGCGCATTACACTGGAAACATATTCTTGCTCTTTTGTAAGAGGGATACAATGCTATGAATAAAAAAGCCCAGTTTAATGGGCTTTGTAAGGTTAATAGCGGTATATGAATGGCTTTTCATGCACCACTTATGGTAACGCAGATTCTTATAGGTTTAATGGGCTTGTGAACCAACAGTTACCCCATGCTTTTTCGTACCTACATGTGCTCCAGCGCTGCAAGAGCTAACGGAGGCACCCAGCACTATCAGCATAGCCACGATTAATGAATACTTTTTCATACCATTTATGTTTTATTATTTTAGTAATAAAAACTGTGCCGCTAATTTTTCCACAGTTTTGGTATTCTTCAAATGAAAAACATTTCAAAGACAAAAGAAATTAGTTGAGGCCGTTTACGAGACGGGATTTGTGGTCAAATATATTTTCCAATAGTGTGAAGAGCCTCCGAGGCGGGTATTGATAATTTTACACTTTAACAACACGCAGCCAGGATCTCAAAGCTTTCAATATTTAGGAAAGGGGTTCGGGCTTAGGAGAACTTCCTGCTGGTTTTGATGTATCATCGGGCAGTGGTATAAATTCCTGATTGTCGTTTGGTGGTAAGATAATGCGGCCTTGCTTCCAGTCTTCTTTTGCCTGCTCTATCCGTTCTTTGCGGGAAGAAACAAAATTCCACCAGATAAAACGTTCACCAAGGGGTTCACCACCCAGGAACATCAGTGTGCTGTCTTCCATGGCAGTCAGTGAAGGATCAACAGCTTTATTAAACACCAGCATTTGTCCGGCATGATAAGTCATTCCTGAAACTTCTATACTTCCTTTTGCAATGTAGATTCCTCTTTCCGAATGTTCTTTTGGTAGTCCGAATTTTGCTCCTTTCTGCAACACCACGTGGAGGTAAAACAAAGGAGAGTTTGTTCTAACCTCGTTCTTCAAACCAAATGCATCGCCTGCAATGAGTCGCATCCAAATTCCTTTGTCGGTAAAAATGGGTAGCTGTTGCGGAATGTAGTTGGTAAAACTTGGCGCTGTTTCCTCGTCTTTTTCCGGAAGTGCCACCCAGGTTTGTATCATTTCCAAACCACCTGTAAGCGATGATGGGTCTTCGAATCTTTCAGAGTGTGCAATGCCACTGCCCGCAGTCATCCAATTGACTTCACCAGGGCGAATGATTTGCTCTACCCCCAAGCTATCACGGTGTGTTACCTGTCCGCCAAAAAGATAACTCACAGTAGAAAGTCCAATATGCGGGTGGGGTAAAACATCTAGTGAGGAAGGTTCAGAAGGAAAATCAACAATGGGCCCTGCATGGTCCATAAAAATAAAAGGACCAACCATTCTGCGGAGCCGGAAGGGAAGAATCCGTTTTACTTTTACAGATTTGCTTATCGATGCTTCCCGCGACTGAATTACAATGTCGATCATCATTAAATGTACCATTAACTGCTGTAACGCATCTGTTCGAAAGCTTGTCGGATCGGAAAATGCATGTGGATGCAAACTCTTTTATAGCACTTGATCTGCGCGGGCAATCCTGCACGTCATTTTTCTAATTGCATGACATTCCGGAAAGGCTAGCTGTTGTTTTGAATAAATTCGCTTACTGCTTCTGCAAAAATATCGATCTCTTCGCGGGTGTTATAAAAACAAAAAGAAGCTCTAAGCAGTGCAGATACACCAAGTATTTTCATGAGCGGCTGTGCCGTCAGGTCACCGGCCCTTACATCAATGTTATAAGCGTCATTTAAAAAGCGTTCCAGTTTTTTTACATCAAGACCGTCTACATCAATCGAAAGAACAGGCTCTTTTTCTCCTTCGGTCCCCATGATTCGAACCCGGTCCACCTGCGAGAGCTTTTGTGTTGCATAAAGAAGCAGTTCCTGTTCATACTGTTCCGTTTTGCGCATGTCAATTTCATTGAGAAAGTCAATCAACGTCCCGGTAGCAATGATTTCTGCAAAGGGCATGGTGCCTGCTTCAAACTTCTTTGGCACATCGGCAAGTGAAAACTTTTCAAGAGTCACTTTCTTTGCCATGTCCGCACCTCCTTCAAAGGGCGGCAATTTTTCCAGCCATTTTTTTTTGCCATACAGCACTCCTACGCCCGAAGGTGAGCCCATTTTATGACAGGAGAAAGTATAAAACTCGCAATCAATTTCCTGCATATCCAGTTTCATGTGTGGCGCGGCCTGGGCGCCGTCCAACATTACGGGAATATCTTTTTCATGCGCCTGTTCAATCATTTGCTTAACAGGTAATTTATTTCCAAGTGCATGAGACGTATGAGAAACAGCAACAAGTTTCACTTTACTGGTTAATGCCGCTTCATAATACGAAAGGTCTATTTCGCCTTTTTCATTGACGGGAGTAACAACAAGTTTTGCACCTGTCTGTTCACAGGCCAATTGCCAGGGAACAATGTTGGCGTGATGTTCGAGTGCCGTAATCAGTACCTCATCACCTTTTTTCAAAAGACCTCGTTCAAAACCCCCTGCAACCATGTTGATGCTTTCGGTACAGCCGCGGCTAAACACAATTTCCTTTTCGTTGCTGGCACCCAGGAAGTCCGCCATTTTTTTACGGGCCGCATCCAACTCCTGGGTTGCTTTTTGACTTAAGGAATGCGATTCATTGGGCTTGCCATATTCCGCTTCATAAAATTGGTAGAGCTTGTCCAAAACTACTTTGGGCTTTTGGCCCGTGGCCGCGCTATCAAGGTAAATGATCTGTTTTCCATTGATCGTTTTTTGCAGCATGGGAAAAGCTTCCCTGATCTTTTGAACATCCAGTCCCTGGTTCTTTCCTGTAGCAAACATGGCATCCGTCATGACCTAAATCTAAATAGTTCACCTGTGAGTATACAAGAACCATGCTTTGATTTTGAACTTCATCCACAAGATTTCCTCAACGAAATTCATTTGCCGGATAAGGTTGCCAGGAGATTTTTCAGGTTGTTCAATGTAGCTGTAAATCCTTCGTTGAAGCCCATTGCCATCATCCTTTCCATCCGCTCAAGCGATTCATTGTAAATAGCAATACTCACCTTTGTTGTTCCGTTTTGCTCCACGAAATTCAAATCCCAATCAGAACCGGGTAATTGAGGGTTTTCATCTTCGTCAGCAAAAGCATTAAAGAATTTAAAATTGGTTTTTGGACTAATGGAAGTGTATTTCTGAATGGACCAGCGTTCCTGTCCCTCCGGGCTAACCATAGCAAAAAATCTTCTCCCGCCGACTTTGAAATCCATATATTTTGTTTTTGATACCCATGGCTTAGGTGCATACCATTGGTCAAGAAGTTCTGGTTTGGTAAAAGCATCCCATACCAGTGACAGTTCGGCGTCAAATTCTCTGGTTATCGATACTGTCTGAGCTGTTTTGTCAACGGCAAAATCAAATAGCAAATTGTTTGTCATTTTTTTTGTTTTTTCATTGTTGATAATACTTTGTCAAGCTGGTTAAATCGCGTTTCCCAAATTTTTCTGAACTGGTTTAACCATTTATCCACTCTTTCATTTTTTCAAATTGGAGGGAGTAATAAATTTCCCGGCCTTGTTATTCCTGTTTTACGAGTTCGCATTCCGATAGTATGCGGAGGTGTTTGGAAATCGCCTGCCAGGTAGTGTTGAAGTTGTCGGCAATGGCGTTCGGTGTCATTGCCTGCAAGGCAATTAAAGCGATGATTGCCCGCCTGGTCGGGTCGGCAATTGCCTGAAAAATGTCTCGTCTCATACGGCTTAATTTTTTTGCGAAACCATTCGGTTGCAAATATATGCGCAACTAATCGGTTTCGAATAATTTTTTTTAAAATCGAGGAAAACTAGTGATTAGCAGGCTGAAAGTTTGATTAGTCGTCTTGTCTCTTCAAGGCGTTCGTGGTTTATTGCCACCGGTTGCAAAATGAGCTTAGGATGAATGAGCGTACTTAATTATTTTTTGATTTCGCCATGGTGAGTCTTGAAAAAACCAGGAATAAAAAAATCAATCCCGACAGCAGAATAGGTAACAAAAAGGCAAATCTTAGCGTTAGCACCAACAGTATTCCAAAAACAAGAAGGTTAATATTTATTACTCCCTTCATGATTTCGGCACCGACATTTTTGCGAAGCAGATACCAATTCAGCAAACTGCCCAACAAGCAAACCAGGCAAAAGCAGGCACTCAATGCGAGTAGTAAGTCGCTCATTGTCCGATGAAAACCTGCACCGAAGTCGAACCTGTAACTGTCCATTAAGGTAAAGAGCTGCTTTTCAGTTTCGTTATTTGGCGGCAGTGTAACAAAAAGTGAGATGGCATGAATGATGGTGGCGATGAATTGCAAGATAGCCGCCGTTTTAAGCCAGGTAGAATATTTTTTCATATACCATTTTTGTATTTCCTTATTAATTGCCAAACGGTTTCACCACCCCAGGGTGGCAAAACCTTTACAATTCGAACAATCTACCAGCTCTTTACTTATCGCCATGCGCCAAGGATCGCCCCCATAATTCCCAACGCCAACAGGCAATAACCCCCATTAATAAAAATGTACCTGCCGGATCTGCGTTCAAATAAACCCACGATGGCAATACCGCAAAAAATCCACAAGCCTGCCAAAAGTCCAAACAATAAACCCGTTTTCAAATCCAGATTGGGTGTGCTTTTCAAGAACATTCCGAGGTTAACAGCCATCACCAGCGAGAGCAAAAGCGACCAACCGAATATTTTTCCCTTATTGCTTTGCCTGATATCATCTTCTGTTAGATTGGTTTCTTTCATCCAGGGTTTGCCCAACAAGGCAGGTGAATACCAAATGCCGCCAAGGATAAAAGCTGAAATACCTGCTGTCAGCATCGCCAGCCAATTCAATTTGTCCATAAGTATTAATATTTACTTTTGATATTCTAATGTATTTTCTATTTTTCTTCTCCACCAATAAAAAGGAATGAAGCCGGAAAACAACCCGACGAAGAAGGGTGGCGCCAAAACGCTGCAGCTAAATGATATTGGCTTCCGTTTGGTTTTGATTCCTTTTTTCGGGATCGCTATTCCCTTACTCACCCATATGGTGAACGCAGTAGAGTTTACGCATTGGCAAATCAAGCTTTCTTTCGCATACACCATTTTTCTTGCTTTTATAGTGTGGCAGGGCAATCGTTATTTATTGTTTTCGCTTCGCAGCTATTTCGATTGGTTTAACCGGCCCGTTCGCAAAATCATAGCGCTTGTTGTTGCTGTAAGTTTTTTTACAGTCCCCATTAGCTCCGTTATGCTCATAGGCTGGTACCAACTATTCAAAAACGGCCAGGTCAATTGGCAGATTGTTACTACGTCTACACTGATCATCATGATTTGCGTGTTGTTCATCACACATGTATATGAAACAGTTTTTCTGGTGAAAGAATCCGAAAGCGAGATGGTGCGCAACGAACAATTGGAAAGAGCCAAAGCGGAAGCGGAATTACAGGCATTAAAAAACCAGATTGATCCTCATTTCATGTTCAACGCCTTAAATACCATCTCTTACCTCATAGACAATTCACCTGCAAAAGCAAAATCATTCAATGAACACCTTGCAGACGTTTATCGGTATATTCTACAAAATAAAACCAGCAACCTTGTAATGGTTCGGGAAGAAATGGAATTTCTGCAGGATTATTTCGCACTGCAAAAAATCAGGTATGGTGGGGCTGTTATCTTAGAGCATAACTTTAAGGAAGAAATTTTAACCCACTATGTCATGCCTCCCATTTCAATGCAGATACTAGCTGAAAATGCTTTCAAACACAACGAATTTAGTATCCAGGAACCTTTACAGATCCGCATTTCTTGTGAAAATGAAAGACTAGTATTTTATAACAGGAAGCGAAAAAAGGCAGGAATAAAACCTTCTTCAAAACTTGGCCTTTATAATCTGCAGGAACGCTACAAACTAACCACTGGACAGACATTGGAAGTGATTGAAAATGATGAAAGCTTTACTGTATACCTTCCTTTACTAAGAATGGACTAGACATGAAAGTAGTGATTGTAGAAGACGAGATACCGGCGGCAGAAAAGCTTCGTCAGATGTTATTGGAACTTCCCTTTCCTATTGAAATTGCAAAAGAATTGACATCGCTGAAGGAATCCTTGCCCTGGTTTCAGAATAATCCATTGCCCGACCTTGTTTTCATGGACATTGAATTAAGCGACGGGCTTTCGTTTGAACTGATAGAGAAGGCGGCTATCGGCTGCCCTATCGTTTTCATAACAGCTTTTGACGAGTACTGGCAGGAAGCCTTTGAACATAACAGTGTTGACTACCTGTTGAAACCTCTGAAAAAAGAACGCCTTCAAACTGCACTTGAAAAGTTTGATGACTTAAAAAAATATTTCACCTCCCGTTATCATGATCTGCTGGTGTACAAATCTGCAGAAAATATTTTCAAAGACCGTTTTTTGGTCAGGCGGGGAAAGGACCTTACCAGTATCAAGACAGAAGATATTGCGTTTTTCTACGCAACACATAAATTGGTTTGCCTGGTTGACAAGAACGCAGGCCGATATATTTTAGATACTTCCCTATCAGAGTTGGAAAAGCAGCTGAAGCCAGAGTTGTTTTTCAGGGCCAACCGCAAATACCTGCTTCATAAAAATGCTGTTGACCGCATCACCGTTCTACCAAAAAGCAAACTGTCAATTGAAATAACACCAGCGCCTCCCGATAAACTAATTGTCAGTTCGGAAAATAGCAGCGCATTTAAAAAGTGGATGGCTTCTTGAGAAAGGGTAAAGAAATTAAAGCCAACAGCGCTTCAGCACCGACAAGGCCATGAAATTTACTACTCACTTCAAATCGAAAGGATAAAGAAATTGACAACGGACTCGATTAATGAGAAGGCTTTGCGAAATTCGCCACAAGCCGCCCTGACTCCACTCATCATTTTATGAGATGATTTGGCTGAAATTACACGTCAGCATTCTTCTCCAAATAATTTTATGCAAAGCAAACGGCTTCAATAAAAACGCCATCTACATTATCGAGTCTATCAACAAAGACTTCTGCCTTGCGTTTTCGTTTTCACTCCTGAATGAACGGAGGATCATAAAAAATTTTCAAACCTCACCGAAGAGATCGTAAATATTGTAGGTTCTTTTCCTTCATACAGCAGTTCTATCTTTCCATCCTGCCGTTTTATCTTCACGGTAAGAATACCCTTCCTTTCTTGTGTTCCATCCACAGCCTGCACTCTATAAACAAAATTGCCGCTGGAATCAGAAGTGGACCAATTGCATGTGCTTTCACTTATCTGCAAGGTATCAAGATGAATTTTACCGGAACCATATATAAATACCGTATCCCTGCTCCAGGCAAAATCCAAGGGAATGTCTAACTGGTTTATACCATTTCCTATATCGTGGGTATGAATATGTAACGCAGAAGGACATTGCGCGTCTGCAATACCAGCGCTTAGAAAAAAACCACAAATCAATATTGTATGTCTCATATCCGTCCTTCTTTTTTTCCAACCAATAAAACGATGAGTGCAGGATAGAAAAAAGAAGCTACAGCAAAGATCAAAAAAAGAAGACCGCTTTTTACATCCAGGTATTGAAAGCCAAAACGGAGAGGTCCCAATACAAGCAGTAGAATCAACATGATGATCATGCATATCAAGCGGCGATGAAGGACAGGTCCGCGAAACGCTTCTGTCCATATGTAAACAAAAGCGTGATACACCAATACTGTGATGCCTAAAACGAAAGCAGAAAGCAGGAGATCATCAGTAAAAGATTCGACGAGTCTGTAACGACGCGTGGGATCAACCCAACCTGTCCATTGCAGGAGACTGTCGGCAGCGTACAGGCTCGTCGAACAAATGATGGTGAGCATAGCCAGGCTCAAAAGGGCGGAAAGCAAGGCTTTCATATTTCAATTTAGCAACCCATTCTCAGTTTTAATTCATCAAGACTGATGTAGCCTTTTAAATAATCTTTCAGAACGTCATATTTGGGACGTGCGACGGAGCGGTGGTTCGAATAAAATTCAGCATGACCGGTGTGATTGACAAAACTGATGAAATTCTCCTGGACATTGGTCCACAAAGCATCTGCCGATTCAAATCCTCCCAACTGACTTCCAATGGCTGCGAACAGGTTGGTTGCCCGGTCAACACCCATGGTAAAGAATGTGTACTCTCCTGGCGTACTGGCCGCGGAATAGATCCCAAACTGCCTGTTGCCGGACACGGGATGATCGCCATCGAGCGGACTGTGAATTGTTGAGAATTTAAACTGGTCCATTATGTAACTACCCCCATCAATATGACTATAGTCCGATTCTACCACAGAACCATCATCGATCAGGTGTATATGAAGGAGTACACCTAATGAATTTTCATAAGGAGCATTGAAGCGGTCTGCATCGCTGAAGTTGCCACCGCTGAAAAGGTTAGGTCCATCATTGTAGGGATTAAAGGATACTTGTACCGGAGAAGTGATCGTCACAAAATTGTTGATGTTTGTACGGAAATATTCCACCAGCTCTCTTGGCGTGAAGGTAGTGCCATCCGCTTTTTTGGGAAGCTGTGTAATGCGCACAGGGAAGAAATCGCAATTCACAACATCTCCATATGCGTTGTTAAGGCTTTGCACACTGAATCCAGCATCGAATAGCCTGGTGGGCGCCACATTCCTAACAGAATCTACGCGGTTGAGCACGGACTGAGGTACATGGTATTGGGCTACTGCCTGGTACATTGGACCATATCCCAACAAGGGCATCAGGTTCAGTGAATCGCAGTTGATAAGTGCAAACCGATAAGATGAAAGAAGAGAATTGAGCGTATTGATCCTGGAATAATAATAACCATTGGCATCGGTGGGAGAAGGTGATGTAGCAGGTTGGCAACCGTCGGGCGTGGCCGCAATATTATTTTTCTCAACCCTGGAAACAGGACAGGGATTGCTGCCCCCATCATAGAATCCTCCACCGCTACCGCCTCCACCTGTAGAACCACCCAGTCCATCAGCTGTAGCATCGCCACCTCCACCTCCATCTATCACTACGGTAGTGGTATAACATTGAGTAGTCATATAAGAGTAGTCATTCGTGCCACCGGGAGCCACACCCACCAGTTGTCCCTGATCACCTTCGTACACGATGTTATAACATTCCTCATAGGTGAGATAAATCATAGTGGTATTGCGTCCATTGCTTTGAGGAGAAGAACGAAGTATGACTCTGGAAGGTTTAACAAGGCTTCCTGTCTTATTCCTGTAATTAAACAGGCGGTTGTCGTTGACGACAAAACTTGAGTCGCCAAAAACATTTTTTTGCATGGCCATCAGCTCCATCGCTATTTGGTTGGCGGTGACGGAGTCCTTGTTTTCTTCAAAACTGAAATTCTTGTAATCCCGGTCCCGGATAAATCGAATAGAAACAAAGTTGGAAGAAACCCTGCAGGCCAGAAAAGCACTGACGATCGAGTCACGCTGCCGCACTACAGGAACCAATACGATGGTATCGGGAATGTTGGAACCGTTCAGATGCTGCAGATGAATGTTGGGTTTGGACCAGAGGGGAAGACCTTCATTTTTGATAAACTGGTCGAGGAAAGGATGTGCCGCATTTTGTTTGGAAATGGTTTGCACAATCCGGTCAATGCCGGGGAGTGTAGAAGAAGGAAGGTCGAGAAATTGTTCAACCGTTGCCTGACTGGCCGAACGGGAAAGTGCATCTGATTTTTTGCATGAAGGAATGAACGACAAGCCCGAAATAAACAGGCAAAGGGCCACAGTAAGCCTTTTCATATGGTTAGTTGTTAGTTAAAGAGTGTAGCATAAATATACTTCTACAAAAAAGCGATTCAATCAACGAAGCCCGAAATTATTTTCAACAACCAAGAGTAAATACATAGGGAAGAAAGTCAAAACTCCAAACTCAAAAGGGAAAAGTTGATTGCTGAGAATTGTTAATGAGAGAGGATGACTGATAGCGTTAGGCTTAAGGTGGGAATATTTTTAACTGCGGACTTCCGCGAAACCTGACCGCAATTTTTACAAAACACAAAGAGGAAAGTAATTATTACCGGAATCAAAAGATACAACCTACGCCTTTTCATGTACGATACTTTAGAGTGGCGCAATCTATCTGTTTTAGGACCCCGGGAAATCTAACGTGTGTTATAACATCAGACTAAAAAAAAATTTGTGAAACCAATTAGTTGCGCATATATTTGCAACCAATTGGTTTCACAAAGTAAAAATGTAATCACATGAGACGAGACATTTTTCAGGCCATAGCCGATCCTACAAGGAGGGCAATAATTGCCCTGATTGCATTTCAGGCAATGACACCCAACGCCATTGCCGACAACTTCCACACGACCCGGCAAGCCATCTCCAAACATCTTCGCATACTCAGTGAATGTGACATGGTAAAACAACAACAACAAGGCCGTGAAATTTACTACTCGCTGCAAATCCAAAGAATGAAAGAGATTGACAAATGGCTTGACCAATTCAGAAAGCTTTGGGAAGTACGATTCAATCAACTGGACAAAGTATTATCTAATCTTAAAAAACAAAAAAAATGATCGACAATTCATTATTTGCTTTTACCGTTGACAAACCAACAAAAACGGTATCCATTACCATGGAATTTGATGCTCCTCTTTCACTGGTATGGGATGCTTTTACAAAACAGGAAATCCTTGACCAATGGTATGCGCCCAAACCCTGGATCTCCAAAACGAAATTCATGGATTTCAAAGTGGGTGGCCGGAGATTATATGCTATGGTTGGTCCTGAAGGACAGGAGCGCTGGTCCATTCAGACATACACTTCCATCAGCCCCAAGAACAATTTTAAAATGTACAATGCTTTTTCAGACAAAGAAGGGAACCCTGATTTGCCCGGTTCTGATTGGGATTTGACTTTCAGTGAACAGGCAGAATCCGATAGCGACCGAACTACAAAAGTCAGTATTACTATTTACAACGAATCGCTTGACCGGTTAGAGAGCCTGCAAGACGGTTTCAAAATAGGATTTACCATGACCTATGAAAACCTGAAAAACCTGTTGGCAACTCTGTCTTCGCAAAACAAGAATTAAATCACCTTCACAAAAGCCAGGAGAAATCAAGACAAGTAGAGTCTATGGAACGCCATGGCTTTCGGATCAAAATTTGGTTAAACCTTTAAGAATACCGTAACTTGGTTGGTCCATAACCTTCTGACCTCCCAACACCAGAACAATTGTTTCTGAAAGCTACCTGAGAGATGTGCATTAAGATGCGCAGGCCTCTGATGCACTGTGAATTGCCTGTTCAATAGACTAGCAAAGGATTACCAATGGGCTTCCGGGATTTCCTGAGCATTCGGATTGATGGGTGCATTTTCCGTCTTTATGGTTTCGTACACCCAATCAACCTGAAAAATGAAAAATATTTGGCTTGCTACAAACCCTCCATCTTAAAACAAAATTTTAATGGCACTACAGGAAGAAATGGAAATACAGGGAAACTGGCTTTTTAAAAGAAGAGGAAGCTTACCGCTCATCATCATCGCAATTGGGTTAGCCGTATATCTGGTCAACAAATATTTTTCGAAAAGTATTTTTTTAAACGACGATCAGTACGAAAAATGGTATGAAGTGTCATGCTTGCTGGTAAGTCTTTTAGGGCAATGCATTCGAATCTTTACCATCGGCTTTTCCCAGACACACACATCCGGACGAAATACTGCCTCGCAGCTGGCGGAGTCAATAAATACAAAAGGAATTTATTCTATTGTAAGGCATCCTCTTTACCTGGGAAACTTTTTTATGTGGTTGGGTGTAGCAATGCTGACTGCAGATTTTTGGTTCATTGTCTCTTTTGTGCTGGTCTATGCAATTTATTATGAGCGGATCATGTTTGCCGAAGAACAGTTCTTAAGAAAAAAATTTGGCGATGTGTATTTGGAATGGGCCTCCAAAACTCCGGCATTTTTCCCCGCATTCAATAAATTTCAAAAGGACAAGCGAAGATTTAGCTGGAGAAAAATATTCCGGCATGAAAAAAATGGCATTGCCGCTCTTTTCATTTTATTCTTTGTCTTTGATTTTCTGGGGGAGCTCATTATCAGTTCGAGCAATTACAACTTCATTTTATGGTCCGGATGCATTTTTAGTGTGGCAGCCTATCTGTTGATTAAATACACAAAATTCAACACGGACAAGCTTTCGGTAGGCAACTAAATAATAGCCTGCAATTTCTAAGAAAGAAAGTGGTACCCGGGTGGCTCGCAAACACCAATCATTTAATTCCCTGGTTGGACTTATTGAACTCGCCGCTCGAAGCCCAGAGCGCCGGCTCTTTGCTGCTATTGGCCCAACTCCAGTATCAATTCCCCCTTCGCTGGAACAGTAATGGTATTTCCAAGATCGAAAACATTTGAGGTAAGGACATCACGGCCAGAACGGTATCCCGATGTGATATCAGTAAACCGGTCCATCGATACCACCTGATCGGTCAGCGATCCATTTAGCATCACCAATACCCTGCTATTGTCTTTGATGCGACCATACACATACACACTGTTTCTTGGAGCGTAGTGGACCATTGTTCCGCTGGTGACTGCTGCATTTTTCCTGCGCCACTGCAGCAATTTTTGCATGTAATCCCATGCTTCATTTTGCATCGCGGTTCGGCCCGCTCTTGTAAATTCATTCGTTGAATCACCCTGCCATCCGCCAGGAAAATCTTTCCTTAATTTTCCGTCTCCTTCTTCCTTGGTACCTGTCATCAAAATCTCTGTTCCGTAATAAATTTGAGGGATACCACGGGTGGTTAATAAAAAAGCGAACCCCTGCTTGTAACGTTTTAAATCAGAATCATCCTTCCGGTTGAAGCGGGACATGTCATGGTTGTCCAGAAATGTAAGAATATGATAAGGATCAGGATAAATAAAATCCTGAGCGATGTCTTCAAAAATATTGGTCAGATAGCCGTTGTCGGTTTTGCCATCAAAAGAATTTTGAGCAATGAAGGTCAGGGAAAAATCCATGGCGGTCTTTAGATAGGAGTTTTGTTTGCTCAACCTGGAATTTGCCTGCCACCATGCCGATGCCGTGCTTTTGTTGTACCATGTTTCACCTACGATATTAAAATTGGGAAATTCATCCTGCACTTCTTTGCACCACCGCGACAGAAAATTATAATCCATATACGAATAGGTATCCTGCCTGATGCCGTCAATCCGCATTTCCTCTATCCACCAAATACTATTTTGAATGAGATAGGTGGCAAGGTGTCGATTGCGCTGGTTTAAATCCGGCATTCCGCGTGTGAACCAGCCATCCTGAAAAATTCGCTTTTCCGAAGGAGCTGCATGAATATCCATCACGGAAACCGTAGCATGATTGGTTTGCAAGAAAACGCCTCCGTTGTTGATCCAGTCTTTGGAAGGCAAATCGTTCATCCACCAGTGTGAACTTCCGCAATGGTTAAACACCATATCCATCACCATCTTCATTCCTTTTGCATGAATGGTTTTAACAAGTGATTTAAATTCCTCGTTGGATCCGAAACGCGGATCTATTTTATAAAAATCTGTGATGGCATAGCCATGATAAGAACCGCCCCGCATTTTGTTCTCCTGTACGGGATTGAGCCATACCGTTGTCATTCCAAGACCCTTTATATAATCGAGATGCTGTGCCAGTCCCGCCAGATCACCGCCATGACGGGCATTCGGATTGCTGCGATTCACCTCAACCTCTTCCAGATTATCATTGCCCGGATTTGCATTCGCAAACCGATCCGGCGTGATCAGGTATAAAACGTCCGATGCGTCAAATCCAAGAGCGCCGCTTTTATCTGTGCGGGCCTTTAGTGGATATGAGTACACAAATTTTTCCTGTCCGTCTTTAAAAGCCAGAGGTACGTTTCCAGGTTTGGTGTTTTTTGTAATGCTCACGTAGATGAATACATAGTTCGGGTTTTCAACTTTGGCTATTTCTTTCACGCTTACTCCGGGATAATTAATGGTTACGGTGGAATGGCCAATGTTCGGGCCATAAACCATAATTTGCAATGTGCTGTTCTTCATACCTACCCACCAGTTGGCAGGTTCTACCCGGGTAATATCAATGGCTTTTGCTGATGCAGCTGTCAAAAACGCCAAGGACAATACCAGTAGTTTGGTTAAGGTGTTATGCATATGGATAGTTTATTGCTATTGGAAGAAGATAAAAAAGACGATTCCGCACCAGTTACTATTTTTTTGAGTACAGTTAGTTTTGAAATATGAGATAGGAATAAGGTTCCAGGGTAATGGTCTTGGCCAAAATAGTTTTTGTACCGGTGAATGCATTCTTCCAGGAACTGTTTACGAGCTCAGAGGGAATTGAAAAATCAATGGGTCGGTTTCTCAAATTCGACAGTACCAGCACTTTTTTTGATCCAAGGATTTTGGTAAAGGCGCATACATCATCATTGCTGTAGGATGTTAGTTTGCCTCTTCTCACCGTCTCGCTTTTATTTCTGAATGCAATGATCCTTTTGTACTCGGTGGTGAGATCGGGATTCAGGCTCCAGTCAACTTTGGATGAAGTAAAAGGAAAGACCAAATGTTGTGGTGTTCCCACTTCCTGTCCTCCATAGATCATAGGTATGCTTTTCATATAGGCAATCACTACAAAAGCTGCCATAGAACCTTTTCTGCCACCAAACAATTCCAACGGTGTACCATCGGAGCCGTTGACATCATGATTTGACGTATACCTGATGATGCTTTGTCCATCGGAAGCATCAATGTAATCGGAAACATTCAGGGTATCGATTGACTTCACCGAACGGTTACGGGCATAGATGGCTTTCAACGTGCCAAAAAAACGGAAACCAAAATTATAGTCAAAGCCAACCTTGTAATGTTCGCTGCGCCTCCCTTCTGCCATCATCAGCAGTTGGTGCGTGGTAATATTCCTCAGTGTGTCGATGGCCTGTTTCCAAAAATCAAGTGGTGGGCCGTCGGTGTAATCGCAACGAAAACCATCAATGTTTGCCGTGTACACCCAGTATTTCATGGCATCGATCATGGCCAGGCGCATGTCTGCATTCTTGAAGTTCAATTGCGCCACATCCGTCCAACCCGTACCGGGCGGATGAATGATATTGCCCGCCGAATCCTGCAGGTACCAGGATTTGTTCTTTGTCCATCCATTGTCAAAAGAGGAATGATTCGCCACCCAGTCGATCAGGACCGCCATGTTTCTGCGATGAGCCCCATCCACCAGAGCGCGCAAATCATCAAGCGTACCAAATTCAGGATTTACCGCTTTATAATCCTGGACGCAATAGGGAGAATTGACCGACTTTAGTTTTCCTACCGGATAATGTGGCATCAGGTAAATGACATTCACTCCAAGTGCTTTGATGGAGTCCAGCCGGGAAATGACGCCTTTAAAATTTCCTTCTTTGCTAAACACACGCATGTTCACCTGATACATCGTCACGTCCCGGCGGTCAGGTACATTTTTTAAGGGCTTACCGTATTGCTGATATCTTGTAAAAGAAGCATTGCCCGTTTGTGCCCTTGCAATTT
The DNA here is from genome assembly GCA_045805145.1 of Flavisolibacter sp. Lineage (GTDB taxonomy): Bacteria > Bacteroidota > Bacteroidia > Chitinophagales > Chitinophagaceae > Flavisolibacter. The sequence continues at coordinate 47,228 of JBJMLU010000195.1, forward strand.
TTACACTGCAGGCTGAAAAAAACAGTACGATTAACAGAAAGCTGTTCTTGTTCATAGTTCAAAGAGTTTAGAAGCAGAATAAATTGAAAGCTATTTTTAGGAAGTATCCTGTTTTTTGATCTTGTAAATGATGTCTCTGGCAAATTACTTTTTTGTGATGGCATAGTTGTCGAAAATCGATTCCTTATACCACTCGGATTCAGTTTATTCTTTTAGCTCGCCTTTCAATCTATTTACGCAATTAGACAAACTTCTGAAATGGTGATACGTTGCCTTCCAGATGTGCCCCTTCAACGCAGTTTTTCTCTGCGGCTCTCTATCCAAACCTTCTTCATACCAATCCCCATACATGTGATCGATCATGTAGGTTTGCACATAGTTCCATAATTTTTTGAAGCGATTGTAATACTGCATTTTGTCATTTGGAAATTTATCAGCCATTAATAACAAAGTATTCATTCCTTCTGCCTGTGCCCACCAGTTTTTACTGTCTTTTATGATTGAAATTCCTGCACTATCCCTGAAATAATAACCTTCATCATAAAAGCCGCCGAGCTTATTATCCCATCCATTTTGCAAAGAATGATCGAGCATCCGTTTGGCTATCGTTAATGTTCTTGTATCATTTTTTAATCCCAGGGCACCGGATGCTTCCAACATGAGATAGGCAGTTTCAACATCATGACCAAAAGACACATGATCAAGATAGCGATGCTGAAGAATAATTTCTTTTGACGAATCGCGAAATGAAACCGGTTTCCAATCGGGCGAAAAGAAAAGAACGAGATAACCTTTGGGTGTTACCAGCTTGTCACGAATGAGAAACAACATTTCCTGCAAGCGTTCACGCAGCAAAGGATCATGCCACACCTTGTACAATTCTGTAAACGCTTCGAGCAGGTGGATCGAAGAGTTTTGATCTTTATAACCAAGATCGGATGATGAAGGAATAGAAGCGTCACGAACAACAGGTGTTCCATCTATTTTCAAATGTTGATAGTAACCTTTGTACCTGGGATCATGACTGTGTTTCTCCAGCCACAAAAAAGCTTTCTTTGCCAGGTTCAATGCAGCGGTGTCTTTTGATGCGCGGTAATAAGCTGCCAGTGCATAAATAGCAAAAGCATTTCCGTACGCTTGTTTTGGAGCCTGAGGACTGCTTTTATCTTTTCCATCTCTTGTAACCAGGTCATAAAAACCACCATAAGTTTTATCCCACATTACATCCCTTAAAAAATGAAAGCCGTTTTCGGAGCATTTAATATAGTAGGAAGTGTTTGGATAGAGTTCCGATGCTCTTGCAGTTGTCCATGTATGTCTTGCCTGTGTAACGATGAATTTATCCTGTGTACCTGTGGGCTTAAAATCGTAAGTGTAGGTTGAAATAAATCCGCCGTAAATACTGTCCGTACATTGAGGATACCATTTGTTCAATAATTCGTGTTGGATGGAATATTCCATTTCATTTGCGATCTGCAGACGATCCTGTTTGCTTTGTGCCAATGCACATCCTGAAATGATGACAGCGGTTAGAAGAAGTTTTGATTTCATTGCGATTAAGTTATACCAATTGCGCTAATAAATTTCCAAAAGGCTTGCGCAAAGGGCTGGGGCTTCTCCGTCATTTAATGAAAATACTATACCTGGCGTGTTATATAAGGCAGTAACATCGCTTTCTCATTTACATTTGCTATGTGAAAAGGAACAGTATCAGAACAGCGGCAAATTTACCAGTTCGATATAAAAAGCAGTGATGGATTTTAATTGCAGTCGGCAGATTCGAAATTTGTAAACTAGTATCGGGTATCATAATAAATTTATTTTATGAAAACAGGTTTTTTGATTTTCCTTACGACTCTTTTTTTTGCGGCCTGCCGCAACAGCAGGGATGTTATTGCAAAAGGGGAGATGCCTTACCTGGCAAAAGAAAGTTCAGGAGCGCTTCATTTGGTTTATGGAAGCGGCGACAGCATTTTGTATAACTACTCCTCTGATAAAGGAAAAACTTTTTCATCGCCCTCTGTAGTTGCTGTTTTACCCGGGCTTGCTGCTTCACACATGCGGGGCCCGCAGATAGCAGCTACTTCGAATGGATTAATCATTACGGCTTGTGATCAGAAAGGAAACGTTTTTGCTTTTACAAAAGATCAGTCGGGCAGTTGGTCGCTGCCTGTTCGAGTGAATGATGTAGATACCATTGCTAAAGAAAATTTAATGGCTCTCTCTGCCGATGGCAATAATGCTTTTGCGGTCTGGCTTGACCTTCGGGAAGGTCACAACACGATCTATGGATCCAGGTCAACAGATGGAGGCAGGACCTGGTTGAAGAACATGCTGGTCTATGCTTCGCCTGATACAACCGTATGTTCCTGTTGCAAGCCTTCAGTTGCGGTAAAAGGAAGCAAGGTCTATGTCATGTTTCGCAACTGGCTGAATAGAAACAGGGACCTTTATCTCATTCAGTCTTCCGATGGAGGAAACAGTTTTGGTGAGGCGGAAAAATTAGGAAAGGGAAGCTGGGCTCTGAATGGTTGTCCCATGGATGGTGGGGGACTGGCCATTGATAAAAATGGAAATGCGGAAACTGTTTGGAATCGCCAGGGAAGCATTTATGCCTGTGAGCCTGGAGGGGAAGAGAAGAAACTGGGAGATGGAAGGAACTGCACGATGGAATCAGTGAACGGAAAGAACGTTTATGCCTGGGTGGAAGAAGGGAATGTGGTGGTGATGAAACCAGGAGGCATGAAGAAAAATTTAGGCAGCGGCCAGTTACCGGTTTTGAAATCTGTAAACAGCGAGCATGTACTTTGTGTTTGGGAAAATGGTCAGGAGATACACAAGGAAGTTTTGGAACTGTGAGTACTTCGTTTCGCGGAGCTTAACGAATAAAAACTTTGCTCTTTGGGATTTTTCAAACTTCAAGCCTCAGTCGCGACAGCTGCTGCAGTTTTCCTTTTTGTTTTTTCTTTTCTGAACAGTCCATCACGAGGGCTATCGAAATGGTAGATCTTAGCGCTGGTAATTCGTCTGGCAAACAAACTGCAAGCAAGACTGGCGAAAATTGCACCTAAGATCGGACCCACCCAATAGATCCACCACGCAAACCATTGTCCGGAAATTACGGAAGGGCCCAGACTACGCGCAGGATTGGTGCTGGTTCCTGAGATCGATGCTTCAAGGGGAACCATGATGGCGTAGAGAAGGGGAAACACTGCAGGCGTATATCTTCTTGTTCCCCTGAATGCCAGAAATAAAATGAGCAGAGAGACCATGATAAAAGTGGTAATGATCTCACCGGTCAAAGCAATAGCTATCGAATAATCTTTCCCAGGAATTGTTGCTCCAAAATCAATGCTTTTGCCCATATGGCCCCAAAGAAACAGGGGCAGTGATCCGGCAATTCCTCCCAACAGCTGCGCAATCATGTAATAAATGGCTGTTGGAATATCAATCTTCCGGAACATGCGGAAGACCATGGTCACTGCCGGATTGATATGAGCCCCGCTGGCCCTGCCAATCGCTGAAAGAGCAATGCAGGCGCCCGTTCCACCAAATAGAAAACCCGTTATGGATTGCCTCATTTTAATATTCGGGATCAAAGTGGCCATGGGACTGCCGTTGCCGAACATAAAGATGACCAGGGATAAACCTATAAACAGGAGAAGAGCAGTGCCAAAAAATTCAGCGATATATACCCGCCATTTAAAACGTGGTTTAGCCATAATATTTTTTGTGATTTCGAAGCTTTTACCTGTTCCTGATTGCAATGTGAATCAAATTGGATTTATTGAATTGTGGGTTCTAATTCAACCACCAATGGTTTGGGCTTTTCTTTTTCCTGGTCATTTTTTTCGAAAGCAGCTTTCCTGCCCACCTGAAGCAATTGTTCGGGATCCATCCTTCCATATAGTTCAATTAATTTGGCAACCAGTCCCGTCCAACCTGTTTGATGGCTGGCGCCAAGGCCCGCCCCATTATCGCCATGGAAGTATTCGTAAAAAAGAATATAATCCCGCCAGTGTGGATCGTTCTGGAATATTTCCGTACCTCCGTACACTGGTCGCTGTCCATTTTTGTTGCGGGTAAATGTCCCGATCAGGCGATCACTTATCTCTTTGCTCACTTCAAAAAGATTCATCATTTTTCCGGAGCCGGTAGGACATTCAATCTTGAAATTATCGCCATAATAAAGATAGAACTGCAGCAGTGCCCGGATGACCATAATATTCATCGGCATCCATACTGGCCCGCGCCAGTTGGAGTTGCCACCGAACATAGTGGTGTTGGATTCAGCGGGCAAATAGTCTACACGATGTTCCTGCCCATCTACATGAAGAACATAGGGATTTTGTTCATGGAATTTGGAGATGGAACGGATACCATAAGATCCAAGGAATTCATTTTCATCCAGCACCCTTGATAAAATTCTCTGTAGTCTTTCTTTATTAACCAGTGCAAGAATTCCGCGTTCAGCTACTCCAAAATTACCTGGTCCGGTTGGGTGAACCGATGAATAAAGATTAGGCATTCTTCGTTCACGTTCGCGCAAGGCCTCCACTACTCTCGGAACTTTTTCGCGTTGTTCTTTTTCCAGTATGGTGACAGCACACATGGGCAGAAGTCCCACAAGTGATCGGACTTTTAACCGTTTTCCGCTTCCATCAGGCAAACGCAGAAAGTCATAATAGAATCCGTCTTCTTCATCCCACATGCCATCTCCGCCGGACTTATTCATGGCTCTTGCGATAAAATAAAAATGACCAATGAATTTATTGACCATCGGTTCATAGGTTGGATCTTCAACGGCCAGTTCGATGGCCATCTCCATCATGTTCTGACTGAACAAGGCCATCCAGGCCGTACCATCTGCCTGCTCGAGAAAGCCACCCGTTGGCAACGGAGCGCTGCGGTCGAAAATTCCAATGTTGTCCAATCCAAGGAACCCACCCTCAAATACATTTTTTCCAAAACGGTCCTTGCGATTTACCCACCAGGTGAAATTCAATAATAATTTGTTGAACACAGACTTCAGAAACGGCATATCGCTTTTGCCATGTAATGCTTTGTCCGTATTGTGAAGGAACAAGGTGGCCCAGGCGTGAACAGGAGGATTTACATCACTAAAGTTCCATTCGTAAGCAGGTATTTGTCCGTTGGGATGCATATAGGCGCCATTCAACATTAACTCCATTTGAGCTTTTGCAAAATCGGGATCAACGATGGAGAGAGGAAGTGAGTGGAAGGCAAGATCCCATGCTGCATACCAGGGATACTCCCACTTGTCGGGCATGGAAATAATGTCTTTATTGAACATGTGATACCATTCGGAATTGCGCGCATTCACAAAACCCGAGTGCAGGGGATTAGAATTATGTTCGGACAGCCAGTTGTAACCATCGAAGAAGAAAAGCTGCTTGCTCCAGAGCATTCCTCCGATGGCTTGTCTGAAAATATTGGCTTCATCTGCTTTCACTGAAGGTGGGATCACAGATTTGTAAAATTCATCGGCTTCCCTGGTACGGTCTTCAAACACCTTTTCAAAATTATTAGCAAATAGTTCGCCCTTATTGTCGCTTGTTATTTTGCTTAATCTCAGGCGAGTCACTGAAGACTGACCAGCCCCGATCTTCATAATGTAATGGGCTGATGCCTTCGTTCCCTTCTGTTCAGGATTAATTGCAGTGCGGTTACCAGATACGATATAGTCATTAATGCCATCTTTAAAAAATCCAGTTTCGTTTTTTGCGCCAGGGAATAATTTCTCATGATTGGTTTCATTTTCTGTAAACAATGTGGCCACCTTGCCTTCACACGATAATATAAAATCCCCCAATATGGAATGCGAAGCCACCAGGGTACTCACACCATTTGGGCCATTCGAATCACTGATCAAAGGCTTTTCAAAAGAGCGGTCTGCTTCAGCAATCCAGGATGCCCAGTGATTGCGAAACCAGAGCGTGGGAAGCAGGTGTAGTTCTGCCTGTTCGGGTCCGCGGTTGATTGCGGTGATCCTGATCAGAATGTCTTCAGCGCTTTCCTTGGCATATTCTACAAATATGTCAAAATACCTGTTCTCATTGAACACTCCTGTGTCGATCAACTCATATTCCATATCGGAAAGTGTACGCTGACTATTTTGACTGACCAGATCATTATAAGGGAAAGCAGCCTGCGGATACTTGTACAGATATTTCATATACGAGTGTGTAGGTGTACTATCGAGGTAGAAATAGTACTCCTTTACATCCTCGCCGTGATTTCCCTGGCTATTTGTAAGTCCAAAGAGACGTTCTTTGAGAATAGGATCCTTGCCATTCCACAATGCGATGGCAAAACAGAGATGTTGTTTATCGTCGGAAATGCCACCGAGACCATCTTCACCCCAACGATAGGCCCGGGAACGTGCATGATCATGTGTGAAGAAATTCCATGCATCTCCGTTTGGACTATAATCCTCACGGACAGTTCCCCATTGGCGTTCACTTAAATAAGGTCCCCATTTTTTCCAGGAGAATTTTTTTTCGCGGGCTTCGAGCAATCTTTGCTTTTCCATGATGGATCGTTTTAATGATTGTGCACTAGACAATAGAAGCTTCGAACTGAAAATATTTTTTTCAGATTTTTCAGGCACAATTGCTCGAGGAGTACTTGGGTTAAGGCAGGTCTGACTGAGAGGGTTAAATAGACGAAAGCAGCAATACTAATGTAGTTCATTTAATGCTTATCCCAGTAAAGTTTAATGAAAAATTGGTTGGTCAGGAAAGCTTTTTTTTGAGATTAACCAGGTTTTGTTCCGCATTTCCAAGGTTAATATAGCCCTGTCTTGGACGGCTCAACTCCATCACCAGGTAGAGTACAACCGTGGTCATAAATGCAAAAGCAAAAGCAAATACCCGGTTCCTGTTTCCTGGCTTCGTTCCAAATCCTGTTAGAAAACTCGCTGAAAAAACAAGCAACAGAAGTACGATCAGAATTAAAGAAGGCACAGCGGCTACCCTTCCCGCTTCACGTGTTGTTACAATATTATTCATGCTGATAAGTACTGGTACCATCTGTTCGGCGCGAGACTTGTTGTCAATATTCCTGGCCAGTAAAACTGTTTTATTCCAGATATCATTAAAATCCTTGCCGGCATCATCCAGTGTGGCTTTGATTTTTGCCGGATTGTCACCTGCATCAAAATAGCGTATCCGCGAGTCAAGGTAGTTTTTAAAATCAGGCAACAAAGATTGTCTTACACTATCTGGATACAGGTAATAGCGCAAAATGGCTGTGTTGATCAAATTCGCTTCATCAACGATCAATTGACGCCTGGCTTCAAATTTTGTAGTCGACATTCCGAAACTGAAAGCCAGCAGCAAGGCCATCAGGCCAAGCAATGAACCTTCCGCTGCTCCAAATGCTACTTCCTTATCTGGAGCACGCGTATATGCCCTTTTCCTGGTTCTGTAGCCAAACCAGTTTAAAGTAAAAATGATGACAAAAAAACTCATTGCGATAAAAATCGGAGATACCTGAAACAAGTCTTCACGAATTGAGTCCATTTTGAAAAATTTATATGAATCCGGAAATCCTTGGCAGGTAAAGGGGAGAAGTCTTAATAGTTCGGGAGCGCTTATTATAACGAATATAAACTAAACAAACTTCTTGTTGCTTTTGCGCCGTGAACAATTACAATTTTAAGCGCCGGATACGATAGATTAAATGCAAGCGAATTCCTAACCCTTTGCCAATGCATAACTGAAATGTTGTACCCACTTTGCTTCCCGGCTTTTTTATTCGTTGGGTTACAGTAGAATTTTCTCTTCATGCCTTGATGGGCAAATTGCTGCACATCCTGTTCATAGCTTCGGTGGACGCAGAAAGAAATAATAACCTGGCACTGTTAATTCC
>JBJMLU010000196.1:0-24138 GCA_045805145.1 Flavisolibacter sp.
ATAATCGCCCCAATTCTTTAATACCTTGTCGAGCGACTGGATCATGGTTTGGCGATTGACTTTTTTCCCTTTGGTAGCAGGGGCCAGTTTAGCTGTGTTCACGCCGTTCACTTCTACTTTAGTGGCAAACCAGGTAGTGTGTATGCGAGGCATCCCAAGTCCAAGGATCATTCCCGGCAATCCATTGGCACTTTCAGGACCACCACTGATCATGATCTCGTCGGTATAAAACGCAAACACGGCAATGGAATCATCAAACAAGCCAACGGCTTTGCGACATTCGAATCCGGCAATGTTTCTCGTATCTGCTGTGAGTATCCATTTAATTTTCAAAAGACTATCCTGTACCAGAAAAGTTTCTTCATACACGGGCTTTTGTGTGACGGTGGTACCGGTCTGGTAGTCGTTATACACCATGTTCTTGTCTGCAATGCCCTGGAACCAGGACTTGGGATCATATTGCACTTCGCGTCCTGGCTTGTACAGCGAATGGGTACTATCTCCAATGAAATCAAAATAAGTAATGCTGGTCTCGGGAACGCGGTCCTTGATCATTTCGTACCATTCCGGTTCTATCGCCTTGAACAACTGCTTTACATACACGGTTTTTTCAAATTCAATCCTGACAGTGTTGTGAAAAATATCCTGTGCATTTACAGAAGTTGCGAAAACTATTAGTGCAAAAGAGAAGAATATTTTTTTCATATTATTTGGTTGTTTGGCCAGGCATTTTATTGAATGTCCATTCAAATTTTAAAAGGAAGTAACGGCTGATCCTGGAATATCTTTCTTCCGTAATGATATTGGTGGTGATGTTGCGGTTGAAGCCGCGGCGCTGGTTCAATATATCTTCCGCTATCAGGGAGATCTTGCCCGATTTATCTTTCAGCACTTTTTTTGAAAGGCTCGCATTCCAGATGATCTGGTTGGGATTGGAAGCAAAATTGGGAAGCTGTTGACGAAGATCGAAATCACAGTCCGTATTCAATTCCAATTTTCCCGGCATCAGGATCATTCCCTCTATCGTGCTTCCATAGGTCCAGTATTTCGTATCGAACTGTGGCTGTAGTGAAGAACGGGAAAGATTGTATCCCACCTTGGGCCCGATCTGTATGCTCTTCTTGTCGGGAACAGAATAACGTAAGAACAAACTCAGGTTGCTATTCAGGTATCGTGTAAGATTCTTTTGTGTTGTACTGATATTATTCACCACCTCGTTCATAAAATTGTTGTTTCTTCCACCGCCACCATATATATTGGCTCCATATCCCAGCTTTTTCTCTCCGCCATCCTTGAACAGATCGATCCAGGTATTCCAGGTTCGGTTGCCATTTACATTCACGGGCGTATAGGTTTGCTTTCCTCTTGTCAGATCCAGCACATTGTAAAACGTAATATCGTTGATGGGAATATTATAGCTAAAATTGAAAAAGAGTCCTTTCTGACTCAGCATTTTGTAAGTATTGAATCCCATGTTGAAGCTGTTGTTGAAACCTACTTTGAGCTTGGGATTACCTACAAACACATTCAGCCGGTCGGAGTTGTCACGAATGGGTTGCAGCTGATCGATCGTGGGCTGGCGGGTAGTTCCGCGATAACTAAAATAAAGTCCTGTTTGTTGCTTGAAAGAATAGCGGATGGTTCCCTGTGGTGTAAGATTGAGGAAGTGATATTGATTGCCGATGCTTCTATCGCGGTCAAACAAATCAAGCTTCACTGTTGATACTCCCGAACCAAATGCAGCTCTTAGTTTTTTATCGGTGAATTTCAGATAGGCATTTCCGGTGTGTGAGAAAACATCGAGGTCAAAATTATTGCTGTACTCCTGGTCCAAAACTTCATATTTCCCACTGCCATCCTTGTCATAGGTATTGCGGTGCGATACGGAATTGTTCCTGTTGTAGGCATATTCCATTACCAAGGCCCATTTGCGGGTCAGAGGCTCGTTCCACGATATTTTCGTACCAATGCTTTGAGAATAGCCATCGATCTTTTTCTGCTGGTCGGCAATATCTACTGAATCTACTACACCATCGGTATAAAAATCAGTGTGGGTCTGGTTCATGCTATTTCCCTTGTCGTCAATGATCCCCAATCGAAGTGTGGCGATCAGCAGACGGTCCTTCTTTTTGAAAAGTTGCTTGTAGGTAAGCTGATTGTCGCTCTGCATTTTTTCCTTGTGATCATCGATCACCTGGTGGCTTCGGTTCTTATATTCACCCTTGTCATTTTTATATTCGCTCCATGAATCGCTGAACAGGTCCGTTTTCTTGTAATTGTTCGCGGTTGTGAATTTGAATGAGGCCAGCGAATCTATTTTCCACTCTGTCTTAGCTGTGATGTTGTGTTGCTGGTTCAGTCCATTGGTGTTTTGAAAATTATTACGGTAGTCTTTGCCTTCGGAAAGAATATATTGTTTTTGCGTAGATGCGGAGTTGATTGTGCCCAGGCGGTTATACCTGTAAGAAAGATTTACGTTCTGGCGTTCTTCGTTCCATTTGTTGCTATAAAGAGCACCTGCGGTATAAGAGTGAGGCAGTCCGCGCAGACTCCAGTCACTGAATTCATCACTGGAACCAAAGCTGAAATAATAACCCGAGATTTCGTCGTACTCGAAATCATTTTCAATTCCAAGCTTCTGTTTGTCTTCCCAGTTGAGACTTCCGGTCGACACATCACTCTTGGTGGCGTAGAGAGACAGCTTCTTTGCTCCCTGGAATTTATTATACAGTCCTTTGGCATCAATATATTTTTGGAAATCCGTTCCGAAGTTTGCCTTGCCGAAAGCGCCTTTCTTGGCGTCGGCCTTCAGCTTGATGTTGACTGTTTTTCCTTCCGTTCCTGTACTAATGCCCGTGAGATTCTGCTGATCCGTTTTTGTATCATACACCTGAACCTTGTCCACCGCTTTTGAAGAAATATTTTGTGTCGCCATGGTGGGATCGTCTCCAAAAAATTCTTCTCCATCCACCAGCACCTTTTGCACTTTTTGTCCCTGTGCGGTAATCTCACCCTTGCTGTTTACCTGGAAGCCCGGAAGCCTTTTCAATAAATCTTCAACCGTAGCACCTTCTTTTAATTTGAAACTATCGGCAATAAATTCAGTGGTATCACCCTTGATACGGATTGCACCGGCACTTTTGATTACTACGGCTTCCAGCAGACTGGCTTTTAAAGTAAGCGGAATCGAACCCAGATCATTTTCGGGTATATTTTTAAATTCGACCGCATCTACATAATCAGCAAACCTTGGATAGGTGATCATCAGCAAATACTGGCCTGCCGGTATTCCGGAAAGCTGAAAGGAGCCCGTCCTGTCCGTTCGGGTGAATTTAAAAAGGGTAGAGTCCGATTTGCGGATCAGGGAAACAACTGCATTCTGGAGGTTCTTTTTTTCGAGGGTATCAGAGACTATTCCTTTTACCAGAGTTTGCTGCGCCTGAATAGATTGAATGCATCCGATTAGCAAAATAGCCAAAAGCAATTTTCTCATGTGGGTGAGGTCTGGTTTAATCCAACAATTTACATGTTGAAACTCTTAGCGACTTGTTAACTTTACTTAAACGGTTCTATTAAAGGATTAGTATCATGCAGAAAAAAGACGGATCCATCGATGCGATGAGTGGAATTGCCACCAACATTCCCCAACAGAATGCTCCAACACCCTCAGAAAAATATGAGGATCGAAATTTTGTGGACACGGCTCAAGCGGTTTGGAACTATTCCATTTTGTATGACGACGATATTGCGACTTTCCAACAGGGAACGCATTACGCGATGTATAAAAAATTCGGATCAAAGCATATTAGCGTGCTGAACCGCGAAGGATACTATTTCTGTGTATGGGCACCTAATGCAACCAAAGTCTCTGTCACTGGTAATTTCAACAACTGGAACCCTGATAGCCACGTCCTTCATCCCCGTTGGGACAAGAGTGGCATCTGGGAAGGATTCATTCCAGGATTCAATAAAGGCGAGTTGTATAAATATGCCATCACTGGCTTCGAGGGAATCCGAACAGAAAAAGGCGATCCGCTTGCACATTTCTGGGAGAAGAGACCAGCTACATCTACCATTACCTGGGAATTTGACTATGAGTGGGGTGATGAAGAATGGATGAAGAAAAGAAAAAAACACAATGCTCTCGACGCACCATGGAGTGTATATGAACTGCACCTCGCGAGCTGGATGCGCCCTGATCGCAATAATGAAGAAAGTTATAATTCTTATTACCAGATTGCCGAAAGACTCGTGCCGTACATGAAAGAGATGGGTTTTACGCACGTGGAGCTCATGCCCGTGATGGAACATCCTTTTGATGGGAGCTGGGGTTATCAGTGCACCGGATATTTTGCACCGACATCGCGGTTCGGTCCACCGGAGGGACTCATGCACCTCATAGATCAACTGCACCAGAATAATATTGGTGTGATTCTCGACTGGGTTCCTTCTCATTTCCCTTACGATGCGCATGGTCTGTATATGTTTGACGGAACGCACACTTATGAATATGCCGACATGCGTAAAGGGTTTCATCCGGATTGGAACAGTTATATTTTTAATTATAAAAGAGGCGAAGTCAAATCGTTTTTGATCAGCAGCGCAAGATTCTGGTTCGACCTGTTTCATATCGATGGAATTCGCGTGGATGCTGTGTCTTCCATGCTCAAGCTGGATTATTCCCGAAGTCATGGACAGTGGGAGCCGAATGAATTTGGAGGAAACGGAAACCTCGAAGCCATTGCCTTCATTAAGGACCTCAATGAAACCATCTTCCGCGATTTTCCCGATACGCAAACCATCGCCGAAGAAGCAACAGACTGGCCAGGTGTTTCTCGTCCCACATTTGGTGGAGGACTGGGCTTTGGTATGAAATGGATGATGGGTTGGATGCATGATACACTGGACTACTTCAAGATGGATCCTTACTTCCGGCAGTTCCACCAGAATAAATTTTCTTTTAGCATGATGTATTTTTATGACGAAAACTTCATGCTTCCGCTCAGTCATGATGAAATTGTTCATGGAAAGTCGCCGATGCTCTATAAAATGCCGGGAGATGACTGGCAGAAATTTGCGAACCTAAGAACACTGTATAGTTATATGTGGACGCATCCGGGAGGAAGGTTGCTGTTCATGGGAAATGAATTCGGACAAACATCGGAGTGGAATTATAAATCCGAACTTGACTGGTACCTGCTTCAACACGATTCTCACAAAAAACTTCAGACCTGTGTTCGCGATCTCAATCGGCTCCTCACATCAGAGCCTGCCCTTTATGAGAACCAGTTTAGTATTTATGGATTCGATTGGATAGACCTCAACCACCGGCAGGAATGTGTGATCGCATACAGAAGAAAAGGCAAAAAAACCGAAGATGATTTGTTGGTGATCCTGAACCTTACGCCTATCGCGCGTTGGGACTGGCCAATTGAAATTACCGGAAAGCAGTTTGAAAAAGAAGTCTTCAACAGTGACCTGAAGGAATATTGGGGTTCTGGCAATGTAACCAACCCTGATATTCGTATGGAATTGCTGGATAAAGAAGAGAAAAAATACAGGCTGGTGGTGAATTTGCCCCCTTTGGCGGCCATTGTTTTAAAGTAAATACTTAAAAACTATTTTTTTAGCATTTTGCTAGCAAAGAACCTTGATCATGACAAAGGAATAGTCTATTTTCGAAATGATAAAACCACCAATATTCTATGTGCAGACTGACGCTGATCGCCATTCTTCTTGTGTTCTCATCCGCCATCTTCGCTCAATCCGATAGTTCATCTTATTATTTGCATAAAGGACTGGAAGAAAAAGCCAAAGACCGCAGGCAGGAGTCACTCCATCAATTTGAAAAAGCATACACCTACAATAACAACAGCAAGCCCGTAGTGAGCGAACTCGCTGCAGCCTATCTCGATCTTCGCCGCTATGGACAGGCCAAAGAAAAATTTCTTCAGCTCGAAAAAATGGGGGACCAGACCGACAGCACTTATCGCGAGCTGATGTTGCTTTCTTTTAACATGCGTCAGTTTGATGATGTCATCAAGTATGCGAGTTTGTTGAAAAAGGTGAAGCCATCGGAGCAAACAGCTTATTACCTCGCCAAATCTTTTTACGAAAAAGAAGACCTTGGTAATGCCATTAAATATTTTGACATCGCAGCAAAAGAAAATCCGGACAATGCGGAAATTCCTTATACCATTGCCCGTGCTTATGCCGACATGTTTAATTACCAGCAGTCGGTGAATTATTTTCAGAAAGCCATTGCACTCAATCCAAATCAAAGCCGGTGGATCTATGAAATGGCGTTGATCTATTATGCCATTCCCGATGAAAAGAATTCTCTGAAGTATATGCTGGAAGCAGGAGAGAAGGGATACAAAAAAGACAATGAGTACATGACCAATCTTTCCACTGCTTATATCAATGCCGGAAAATTTGATGAGGGAATCAACATCCTCAAAGACCTTCTTCAAAAGCGTCCCTATGATGTGAATATCATCAACAGCCTGGCAGAAGCTTACTATGATGTAAAAAACTATGATGAAGCCATCGGCTATTACAACCAGCTTTTATCCATTGACCAAAAAAATGCTTCTGCTCTGTATATGATTGGCATGAGCCTTCAGAAAAAAGGTCAAAAGGAAAAAGGCATGGCCCTCTGCGATAAAGCCATCCAGATGGATCCCAACCTTGAAAACCTGCGCAATAAAAAACAGCTGCCCGGATTTTAGGAACTTATAGTTTGTGCTTCTGTAAAGACGCTTCTTACTTCCCGCAGCTCAAAACTCACGGCTCAAAACTTTTTCTCCACTACAGAAAAGGAGAGCGCGTTCCGCAGAAAATTATTTGTCATTCAATGAGTATTGTTTAAACTCTTTTCTGATGAAGCTCGCAGCTAATAGCTAACAGCCAGCAGCTTTTCTCTCCTTACATCTTTTCCGGAACCCTGATTCCCAACAAATGCATCGATTGTTTTATCACTGTTGCTGTTAATTGGCAGATGGCGAGACGGAGTTGTTTTTTTTCTTCGCTCTCGGCTTGAAGTACGCGGTGGGAGGTATAGAAGGTATTGTAGGTCTGTGCAACGCTGTAAATATAGTTGGCAATTGTAGCCGGATTGTATTCAATAGAAGCCTGCTTCGAAATCTCGGGGTATTGTTCCAGCAACACCAGTAATTGTTTTTCCAGCTTGAGTAGTCCCGTCTGTTCTTGAAAATTTCCAGGCGCTTGTTTTCGCAGAATGGATTTGATCCGGGCATGTGTGTACTGAATAAAAGGACCCGTAAATCCCTGGAAGTCTATGGACTCTTCCGGATTGAAAACCATTTTCTTTTTGGGATCAACTTTAAGGAGATAAAATTTCAAAGCTCCAAGGGCGATGGTCTCGTACAATTCTTTTAGTTCCCGTTCCGTAAACTCTTCGACTTTGCTTTTTTCTTTTGTTTTCTTTTCTGCTTCAATTACCATTTCATCAATAAGGTCATCTGCATCCACCACTGTTCCTTCACGGCTCTTCATCCTTCCACTTGGAAGTTCTACCATTCCATAACTCAGATGAAAAATTCCATCGGCATAAGGCTTTCCCAGTTTTTTTAAAATGAGCTGAAGCACCTTCATGTGATAATTCTGTTCATCAGCGATCACGTAGAAACTTTGATCGTAGGGAAAGTCTTTGAATTTTTCATCTGCCAGTCCAAGGTCCTGTGTGATGTAAACAGAAGTGCCGTCTTTGCGAAGTAAAAGTTTTTCATCCAGGCCCTCACCGGTCAGGTCTATCCAAATGCTTCCATCATCTTTTCGATACAGGATGTCTTGTTTCAGTCCCTGCTCCACGAATTTTTTTCCCAGCAGATAGGTCTCGCTTTCATAATAGATCTTGTCGAAATCAGAACCGATGCGCTTATAGGTTTCATCAAAGCCTTTATACACCCAGCTATTCATTTTTTTCCAAAGACTGATCACTTCAGGCTTTCCCTGTTCCCAATCTATCAGCATCTGTTGTGTTCTTTGCATGATGGGCGCTTGTCGTTCGGCTTCGGCCTGAGGTGCACCGGCAGCCACCAGTTCCTGTGTTTCCTTTTTGTGTTCATTGCTGAACCGGACATAATAATCGCCTACGAAATGATCGCCCTTGATGCCAGTGTTTTCGGGAGTGGCGCCATCCGAAAACATTTCCCAGGCAATCATGCTCTTGCAAATATGGATACCCCTGTCATTAACAATACAGGTCTTCATTACATGATGGCCATTTTTTTTGAGGATCTCTGCTACACTCCAACCCAAAAAATTATTTCGAAGGTGTCCCAGATGAAGAGGCTTGTTGGTATTAGGAGAAGAGTATTCAACGATTACGTTTCGGCTGTTGGAATGTGGTGAAGGCAATTCGTCCTTTTGATAATTCGCGGAAAGAAATTGTGTAAAGAATTCATCTGCAATAACCAGGTTCAAAAATCCCTTGATCACATTATAGGAAGTAATGAGCTTGCCATTATTTTCTACCAGATAGTCTCCAATCTGTTTTCCCAATTGCTCGGGTGATTGCCGCAATTGTTTTACCAGTGCAAACAATACAATGGTGTAATCACCTGTAAACTCAGGTTTGGTCTGATTAACCAGTATGTCGTCGGCAAAAACAGGTATTTTATAGATCTGTTCAATGGCCTTTGCTCCTGTTTCTTTTATTTGTTGAACCAAACTCATTCTTAACTCCGGATTTGCGGCGCAATTTAGTGATTCAAACCCACAGGCTTTACAAGGCCTTAACCATAGTTAACGAAATCTATACACAATCTGGCGGATTTGCTATTATTTTCGCAGCCTCCATGCGTAGGATCCACAATAAGGTAAGGTCAGGCATCTTTGCTGTGCTGGATATTTTTTATCCTTTGTTCAGGCGCTTCATGCCCCTGCAAACCTACCATTATGCGGCTTGTGGTGGCGCCAATACTTTTGTGAGCCTGCTGGTCTATTTTTTATCCTATAATTATTTATTGAAAAAAGAAGTGGTGCACGTAGGATTCCTGGCATTCCAGCCGCACATCGCTGCTTTGTTCATAGCTTTTGCCTTTACCTTTCCCATTGGTTTTTACCTGAGCATGTACGTGACTTTTCATGGATCCTATCTTAAAAGAAGGGTGCAGTTCTTCCGCTATTTTCTGGTGATCATGGCCTGCATGTTCATCAACTATATTTGTCTGAAAATTTTTGTTGAAGTGCTCGGATGGTATCCCACACCATCACAATTGCTCACCACAGGCATCGTTATTCTCTTCAATTATTTCTCCCAGCGGCATTTCTCTTTCAAGTCGGAAAAAAAAAGAAGAGTGGTGAGAGGGGCTACTAGCTGAGGGAACCTATTAGCTGAGAGCTGTTAGCTGTTAGCTCAATAGAAAAGAGTTTAAACAATGCTCATTGATTTGAACAGATAAAGTCTCTGCGAAGATGTCTGCGTTCTCTTGTCTGCGCGGTGGAAAAAAGCTTTGAGCCGCGAGCTTTGGGCTGCGAGAAGTAGGAACGCTTCTGAAGAAGCAGAAACCAATTAAAATTTCAATGCAATATCTGAAACAACGACACTCAATTTTCCCACGCAGTTGCTCCTGATCAACAGGTGCTGTGGAAGTGCGTACACTCCGGTCAATTTTAGTTCACTAACAGACCCAGTGCCGCTGACGCCTTTTGTCCATTCGCGATTGAGCCAGGTGTTGAGGGTTTTGGACGCGGTGTCGTAATACTGCGAAAGGTCAAAGGAAGTATATGATTTCAGTTCAGACAGAATGCGCTTGTTGAATAACCATTTTGCTGTTTTCAAAAGCAGGTTTTTTGTTTGCAGGTCGTAGTCCAGGTTCTGCACTTCAATGGTTTTCTTTTCTGCGTTGTACACGGGCTTTCCATTAAACACAGCTGCGCCTTCAAAGGATCCGCTGAAATCAACGCGAATCAGGAGATGTCCCTTTTCATCACCAGAAACAGTTGTTTTTTCCACCACGATATGTTTTTTGAAAATACCTTCGGAAAAATCAAATCGCTTACCCGCCATATATCCATCGAGTACGTGGCCGAGTGAATCGTATTGCAGTGCAGCCTCGAGGTAAACATTAAAGCCGCCTGGATTGTTAGCGTTGGTAAGGTCAGGCACCGGACCCGCGGCGGCGTCAGGCTTTGCAAAGCTCACGACTGGCGTAGCAGAAATGCCGATGTTGATATTGAGGAGATCATTACGCGCATTGATATTTTCCATACGAAGCTTTTTGGGATGAAGCGTGAAATATCCCACGTTGGGAATGGCATACACCTCATTCATCATATTCCATGCCCTCTGCATGTAGGGCCTGAGATTAAATACACTGAATGAATCTTCCATGGTTTTTTTGGAGGCATCGAGTTCGGCCTTCAGTCCATTCATTACTTCTGTTGTAATGTCCTGTCCCCAGAAACATACCGAACATTTATCCAGGGCCTGAGGCTCGTTACGAGTGATAGTGGAGCGAAGAATAAGATTCGGCTGCAGTCTGAAATTGCTGATAAATCCAACATTCACTCTTCGCTCTACCTCGTCAAATCCGCAACGACAAGGGGGTGTCCACGGAGACAATACTGTTCCACTCACGCAAACCCTGGTTGATCCAACGATCTGATAGAATCCCTGAAAAGAAAGATTGAGCGTGGTTCCATTCATGCTCATTTTAAGTGGAGACCTCCGGAAATGATATTTATACCGGGTGGCACAGTCGGCCTGAACCCAGTCGTTTGGATAGTTGGGAGAAGTAAAGACCGTATCTACGTTGTGTTCTGCCAGTGCATACACGGGCCGAAGGTTGATCTGGATGGGAATGTCTATCTGCGACTCCGGAAGAGAGTCGATGGTGAGATTGGATCCTGTTTTCTGCGCCTGAACACAGAGTGCGAAAAAAATAAAAAAAAAGAAAATGATAGTTCTCATGTAGGTATCAAATATAAAGTGGTTTCTGGTTTCTTGTTCCTTAGCAGCAGTTCTTACTTCTCGCAGACCGATGCTCGCAGCCATAAGCTTTATTGCCACCGCGCAGAAAGGACAACGCAGACATCTTCGCACAGCCTTTATATGTTCAAATCAATGAGCATTGTTTAAACTCTTTTCTATTGAACTAACAGCAAACAGCTCTCAGCTAGAAGCCTTAACTTTTACCATCTCCCACATAAAGCTCTCACGCTTCCTTCGGCTGTGTCATGCTGAACCAATTTCCGCATCCATCCGTTACAACGCATTCAATGCCGTAGAATTGTTCCTTTGGTTCAGATTTGAAATGAACGCCTTTTGATTTTAACTCTTCGTATGTGGCACGACAGTCGGGTGTATATAAAACTCCCGCACCCATGACACCCTTGTCCAGCAAGAGTTTCAGGGCACTGCGCACATCCTCGTCAAATCCATTGGCTTCAGAAGTAGCCGGAAACAAAACCACTTCAAGCTCCGGCTGGTCGGGCGGATTTACAGTAAGCCAGCGGAATCCATTTTCCATTTTTGCATCTGTATTGACTTTGAATCCCAGTTTGTTTACATAGAAGTCATAAGCCTTATCCTGGTCATTCACATAGATGGATGTGTGTGATAGTTTGGTAACCATAAAAATGTTTTACCAAATCTACCAAGGACCAAAATCATTTATTTATCGAATCTTGCGAACCGGGGAATAGCGGGATTTTTAATGGGAAAGGAAAGAGCGAGTAAATTTTATTGGTGGGATGATGACAGTTAAACTTCAATGACCGGACTACAATTTCAAATAGAAGACAAAACTTTTGAAAAAGATTTCGGACTGTTATCCGGTTAATGGCTTGCGTCTCTTGCGTTCTTTGCGCCCCTTTGCGGTTATTCTCTCCCTGATTCCTCTTCGTCTTTAATACCCAGTACCTAACGATCCATATTCTCTAAAAAGCAATGAGGCACCACGGCTCTCGGTTGTTCTTTTGATTTTTGTTTTTTCAGCCAGGCCATGTTGCGGTAGTACTGGGGAGCAAAGCCAATCTCTTTTTTGAAAAGGACGCTAAAGGAACCCAGGCTTTCAAATCCCACTTCGGTACAGACTTCGGAAACCTGTTTGTTTTGGGAGAGCAGTTCCATGGCCTTGCCCATTCTTCGAGCGGTGAGATACTGGTGCGGTGTTTTTTTATAAACCTGTGAGAACAGTCGGTGAAAATGATAACGCGAGAGAAATGCTTTCCTTGAAATTTCTTCGAGGTTCAAAGGTTCCTGATAATTTTCATCCATGAAAACCTTTGCTGCAACGATGCGTCCGTATAGATCCTTAGCGATTGGCATTGTAAAAAGCTATGAGTCGAGCGCTTTGAGCTTCAAGACTAAAATTAGATAAATTGGTCAATAAGATATTGCCGGTTATTTGCACTCCATTCACTATTCACTATTCACCCCTACAAACTACCAACTATCAACTACCAACCTTTCTTTTTTTTCTTCTCATGGCAAAAGCCGACCAGGTATCATCAAAAGAAATGAGGCTGAGCCACTGCATATCTTCCTTCAAAACTGCATCCCATCCCTTGTCGCGGGTAAGATCGGTTTGGATCCCCGAACTTCCTTTGGGATAATAGATCCAGCAAATAACTTCACCCTTCGTCAGTTCCATCACCTGTTCGAGTTCTTCTTCCATCTGTGCCCGGTCCCTTACAAACCAGTGCAGTTGCTGGAAGGTTGTGACCTTGTCTGATATTTTCACCCCTTCGGGAAGAGGCCCGACCTTCTTTTTAAAATCAGCGGGCGCATGAAGGGTCCGGAGTTGGTCCCGCTCCCTGATCTTTAATTTTCGGGCAGTTGTCTGCGGCATTTTGAATATTTGACATTAAAAGTAAAAAGGGACTGCCGGATCTATTTATTGATTCTTGCGATTCGGCAAATCACCCGGGGATGTCTGTCAAAATTGCATTTATAGCTTACACGGCATAATCATTGTTCACCAATAAGAAACTATTAAATTCTTAATCAATGGGAAAAATTATTGGTATAGACTTAGGTACAACCAACAGCTGTGTGGCTGTGATGGAAGGGAATGAACCCGTTGTGATCGCCAATGATGAAGGCCGCAGAACGACCCCTTCGGTGGTGGCTTTCCTGAAAAATGGAGAGCGCAAGGTGGGAGACCCCGCCAAACGCCAGGCGATTACCAACCCGCAAAACACGATCATGAGCGTGAAACGCTTCATGGGACGCCGTTTTGATGAAGTAACAGAGGAAATCAGCCATTGGAGCTATAAAGTGGTAAAAGGTGACAACAATACGGTTCGGATTGATATAGATGGCAGAATGTATACTCCTCAGGAAATTTCTGCCATGATTCTTCAGAAAATGAAAAAAACGGCAGAAGATTACCTGGGACAGGAAGTAACCGATGCCGTAATCACGGTACCAGCTTATTTCAACGATGCACAGCGTCAGGCAACAAAGGAAGCCGGTGAAATTGCCGGATTGACCGTACGCAGAATTGTAAACGAGCCCACTGCTGCTGCCCTGGCCTATGGCCTCGACAAGGGTGGTAAAGACCATCACATCGCCGTGTTTGACCTTGGTGGAGGTACGTTCGATATTTCTGTTCTGGAATTGGGCGACGGGGTATTTGAAGTGAAGTCCACCAATGGAGACACCCACCTGGGTGGTGATGACTTCGATAAAGTGGTCATGGACTGGTTGGCAGAGGAATTCAAAAAAGACGAAAACGTTGACCTTCGCCGTGATCCCATGGCGCTGCAACGTTTGAAAGAAGCTGCTGAAAAAGCAAAGATTGAATTGTCTTCTTCCTCAGAAACAGAAATCAACCTGCCCTACGTAACCGCTATCGATGGTGTTCCCAAGCACCTCGTAAAAAAATTGACTCGTTCAAAATTTGAACAATTAGCCGATACTCTTTTCGAACGCTGTCTGAAACCCTGTGCACAAGCTTTGAAAGATGCAGGACTCAGTGCTTCTCAAATTGATGAAGTGATCCTGGTAGGTGGTTCTACCCGAATTCCGAAAGTGCAGGAGATCGTTGAAAAGTTCTTTGGCAAGAAACCCAACAAGGGTGTGAATCCTGACGAAGTGGTGGCTATCGGTGCTGCAATCCAGGGCGCTGTGCTTACCGGTGAAGTGAAAGATGTGCTGCTGCTGGACGTAACTCCACTGACGCTTGGTATTGAAACTTATGGGGGTGTATTGACACCAATGATTCCTTCGAATACCACGATTCCTACTAAGAAATCAGAAGTGTTCTCAACGGCTTCAGACAATCAGCCCGGAGTTCAGATCCATGTGTTGCAGGGCGAACGTCCCATGGCCAATCAGAACAAGAGCCTCGGTATATTCAACCTTGATGGAATTCCGCCAGCACCCAGAGGTATTCCGCAAATCGAGGTCACGTTCGATATCGACGCCAATGGTATCCTTCATGTAACTGCAAAGGACAAGGGTACAGGCAAGGAACAAAAGATACGTATTGAAGCCGGTAGTGGATTGAGCAAGGACGAAGTAGAACGTATGAAAGCCGAAGCAAAGGCCAACGAAGCTACAGACAAGGTAGAAAAGGAAAGAGTGGAAAAACTCAACCAGGCCGACAGTCTGATCTTCCAAACCGAAAAGCAATTGAAGGAATATGGTGACAAGATTCCGGGTGACAAAAAATCTGTGATCGAGTCTGCTCTTGGCAAATTGAGAGAGGCCCATAAATCACAGGACATTTCCCGGATCGATGTTGCTGTAGCGGATCTAAACAATGCATGGACCGCTGCCAGCGAAGAATTGTATAAAGCATCACAGGGCACTGCTCAACCGGGAAGTGACGGCGGCAGTCAGCAGGCAGCCGGTGGCGGAACTGGTGAGAATGTGACGGATGCAGAATATGAAGAAGTAAAATAATTTATCAATACGTCGTCTCAAAACCCATAGTTTGTCTATGGGTTTTTTTATGTGTTGCATAACCTGTTTTTAACAGGAAAAACTAGGAGTTCACTGTGCAAAAAACTAGCTTGTGCGTGGAAGCTTCTTTGCTTATGAAGAAACTAACTTCTCTTGGCTTTTGCATGTATCTCCTGGGCCTTCTCATTGCCTTTGGTTTCAGGCCATACTCCGGTGCTGTTTCCTTTTATCATGCAGACACCGCAGCTCCGGTTGTGTTCAAGGCAAAGGATCACAAAGGAAAAAATACATTATCCACTTCCGGTGTCATTAGTTTTACCACTGGCCTTGATAACGACAATTACCTGGTTGATTCTTTCAATAAGAAAATTTATTTCTATGTGGAAACAAAACTGGCGAAGCTGATCAACCTTCCCTTAAAAAGAACTCCGCTCAATATTTCCATCGTCATTGACCGAAGTGGCTCCATGCAGGGCGTAAAAATGGGTTATGCAAAGAAAGCAGCCAAAGGAATCGTTGACCAGTTGCAGCCCTCAGATTTTGTGAGTGTGGTGATGTACGACAATGCTATCGACAGCGTGCAGGAACCCATTGCAGTAACCAATAAAGAATTGATCAAGGCCAAGATCGACAAGATCACGCCAAGAGGAAGTACCAATCTTTGGGGAGGAACAGAAAAAGGATATGATTATGTCCGTAAAAATTACAAGCCCGGATTCATCAACCGCGTGTTGCTGATTAGCGACGGACTGGCCAATATCGGCATTACCGATTCCAGTGTGATCCATAGAAAGGTTCAGGAATTCAAGGACAATGAAGGCATCTCACTTTCCACTTTTGGTGTGGGGCTCGACTACAACGAAACCTTGATGACCGACATGGCAGAAACAGGTGCGGGCAACTATTACTTTATTGATGCTCCCGATCATATGATGGCGATGTTTGAAAAAGAGTTGAGCGGAATGCTGCATGTGGTAGCACAAAATGCAGAGATCAGCATCAAGTTGCCCAAAGGAGTGAAGATAGAAAAGAGTTACCCCATGAACTATTCTTTAGTGGGTGATGTACTTCTTTTGAAACTGCGCGATTTGTTTGAAGAAGAAACCAGAAGCACCCTGCTTCAATTCAGTGTTCAGGATAGAACTACCCTTCCCTTGAAATTCATTTCCACCCTCAGTTATACCGATGTACTGGATGGAAAACAAAAAACAACTGCGAACGAAAACAGCTTAACTCCTACGAAATCGCCCGAAACTTATCTTACTCATTTCAACAAAGACGTCATTGATCAAGCCATTCTATACACTGCCAATGAAAAACTGGAACAGGCAATGAACCAGGTAGACAACCGGGATTTCAACGGATCAAGACAGTCGTTGGAAACCAACAGGAATTTTTTAAAGGCAAATAATTATTATGTCAAATCCAACAGGGGACTACAGGTAATGGATTCGGTGAACACCCGATACAGTTTTCTTTCTTCAAAAGCCACGAGCCTACCTCCGGATTCACTAAAAAAAATCCAGAAATACAGCCGCGAAGCCAATTACCAGGTGAGGAATAAGAGGTATTGAAGAGAGAGGCCGGAGTTTGGAGTTCGGAGTTCAAAGTTCAAAGTTCAGAGTTCAAAGTTCAAAGTCCGGAGTTCAAAGTTCAGAGTTCAGAGTTCGGAGTTCAAAGTTTGCAGATAGCAACTCACAGCTCGAAGCTCAGAGCTCGAAGCTTAGAACGCCCAGCTCCTCAAATAATATCCATGGCCAGAACAAAGAAAGTAGTCACGAAGGGAAGCAGCAGGGTAAGCCAGGGCCAGTGAGTGGCAATAGCAAAGGCAAGGGCAGCAGCAGAGATAAAGAAAAGAAGCCAGTACAAACCTTTGTTTTTCTTACGTACTTCCATCGGATAAATTTTGCGCAAAAATAGTGCAGGCCACTTAATTTATTCACTTCATTCAAAAAACTATTTTTGCGCACCGGCCATTCATTAAAAGCTTTTGCTATTTTCGCCTGCATGTGTCTTTAAGACACAACAAGTGATCATTCGATTCCACTGAAGGGCAAAACCAATCGAATGGCCTGAAGAAATAAGAATTTGATGAAAATAGATTTTTACCTGCGCTTTCACACGCAATTTGGTCAAACGCTTGCAATCACCGGGAACCTTCCTGTTCTGGGAAATGATGTTCCAGAAAAAGCGCTTCTCCTCGATTTTTTAAACGACGAGTTCTGGCATACATCCATCGAAATTGATTCAAAAGACCTGGAGTCTGTTCAGTACCGTTATGTTTTTACCACCCTTGGAGGCGAACGCAAAAAAGAAGCGGAAAGAAGCAGGGTGATCGATCTGAAAAAAGAAGACCGCGACATTGTAGTGATTGACACCTGGAATGACGAAAGCTATTTTGAAAATGCGTTTTACACCGCACCCTTCACCCAGGTCTTTTTCCGGAATCCCAAAAAACTCAAGATCAAAAAATCCGGTCCTTATTCTCATGTTTTCAAAGTGAAAGCGCCCTTGCTGGCTGAGAATGAAGCTGTGTGCATGGCCGGAAGCTCGGAGCGGCTGAACCACTGGCAAACAGAGCAGCCGATTTTACTAAGTCGCAAGGGCGACTGGTGGACCATAGCCCTGGAACTGCAGCCCGAAGATTTTGCGATCTCCTATAAATATGGAATCTATAATCTAAAAAAAGAGGAGTTCGTTCGTTTTGAAGAAGGCGACAACCGCGTGTTGCATAACGATGGTTCCATCAATAAAAAAACGATTGTTCATGACGGATTTCTAAGACTGCCTGCTCGAACCTGGAAGGGAGCAGGATTGGCTATTCCAGTATTTAGTCTGCGCACCAACAATGGTTTTGGTGTGGGTGAATTTGCTGATATCAAGCTCCTGGTAGACTGGTCGCTGGAAGCAGGAATGAAATTGATTCAATTGCTTCCTGTGAACGATACATCGGCAACCTTCACATGGAAAGATTCCTATCCTTATGCAGCTATCTCCGCATTCGCGCTTCATCCCATTTACATCAACCTTCAAAAAGTTGCAGGTAAAAAAAACGGGCAGATCATCAAATCCATTTCGAAAAAACAAAAGCAGCTGAATGCCCTTTCTGAAATTGATTTTGAGCAAGTGCTGAATTTCAAACTGAGCATCCTTCGCGAACTCTTTGAACTGGATGATCTGAGTTTTTTGAAAGAAGAAGGGTTCAAGGAATTTTTTGAAGACAACCAGAACTGGCTGGTACCCTACGCTGCATTCTGCCTGCTTCGTGATAAGTATGGAACTGCTGATTATTCAAAATGGAGAACTCATTCGGTGTATAAGGAAGAAGAAGTAGAAAAGCTTTGCTCTCCCAAATCAAAATCTTTCTTTCAAATTGCGTTTTACCTTTTTGTCCAATACCATTTGCACCAGCAACTGAAGGAAGCCGTAGAATACGCCCACAAAAAAGGAATCGCCCTCAAAGGAGATATCCCCATTGGTATTTACCGTTATGGTGCCGATGCATGGACCGCTCCCGAATTGTACAACATGGACATGCAGGCAGGCGCACCTCCTGATGATTTCACCATTAAAGGACAGAACTGGGGCTTTCCTACCTACAACTGGAAGAAAATGGAGGAGGATCATTTTGACTGGTGGAAACAACGTTTCCATCAAATGAGCAATTATTTCGATGCCTTCCGCATCGATCATATTCTCGGCTTCTTCCGCATCTGGAGTATTCCCATCGATTCGGTAGAAGGAATACTGGGAAGATTTATTCCAGCGCTTCCCGTACAGGTTACAGAATTTGGCGAACGCGGCATTTGGTTCGACTACGATCGCTTCTGTAAGCCTTATATTGTTGATTCGATACTGGATCAAACTTTTGGTGCACAATCAAAATTCGTAAAAGAAAATTTCCTGCAGTCCAACAGCCGCGGCGGTTACGATATCATGCCGGAGTTCGACACGCAAAAAAAAGTTGACCTCTATTTTTCTGCCCAGGATGATACCGGGGAAAACAATAAAATAAAACAGGGATTGTTCGATCTCATTACCAATGTTCTCCTGTACGAGCAAGCCGGTTCCAATAAAAAAGAATTTCATTTCCGTATCCTGGTCGAAACCATTTCGTCTTTTCAGCATCTCGATGAATCCACGCGCTTCAAATTGAAAGACCTCTATGTTGATTATTTCTTCCGGCGGCAGGATGAATTCTGGAAAGTGGAAGCGTTGAAAAAATTGCCAGCGCTTAAAGATGCCACCAGTATGCTTATTTGCGGTGAAGACCTCGGAATGGTTCCGCATTCAGTACCGGAAGTAATGAACCGTCTTGGAATATTGAGCCTCGAGATCCAGCGCATGCCCAAAAATCCGCAAACGGAATTTTTTCATCCCAAAGATGCGCCCTACCTCTCTGTGATCACACCTTCTTC
The DNA here is from genome assembly GCA_045805145.1 of Flavisolibacter sp. Classification (GTDB taxonomy): domain Bacteria; phylum Bacteroidota; class Bacteroidia; order Chitinophagales; family Chitinophagaceae; genus Flavisolibacter. The sequence continues at coordinate 19,300 of JBJMLU010000196.1, forward strand.
GCACGATATGAGCACGATCAGGGGATGGTGGGAAGAAAACAGGGAAAAGACTCAAAGATTTTTCAATACAGTTTTGAATGAGCAGGGCGCAGCACCTTATTTCTGCGAATCCTGGGTGAACAGAGCCATTGTGCTGCAACATTTATATTCTCCCGCCATGTGGAGCATTTTTCAAATGCAGGATATTCTCGGCATGAGTGAAACCCTGCGCAGGGAGAACCCTGCAGAAGAGAGGATCAACAATCCTGCAAACCCAAACCATTACTGGAATTACCGCATGCACATCAACCTTGAACAATTGATCCGGGAAAATGATTTCAATAAAGAGTTGAAGGATTATATAGTGAACAGCGGAAGAGGATAGGGGGGAGGTGGCAGTTCAAAGTTCAAAGTTCAAAGTTCAGAGTTCAAAGTTCAAAGTTCAAAGTTCAAAGTTCAGAGTTCAGAGTTCAAAGTTCGGAGTCGGGAGTTCGGAATCGATAGTTCAAAGTAGGAATTCAGTGGAATTGGGTAAAGCTCTTATGCATGAAATCATCAGTGCGGCTAATCCATATAATCATGAATCGAGGTAATCATGGAAAATCATTTGACCCTGCTTGGAATGAGAGAACATGCTTCTCAGGCACCATCAATCCCGCTAATCCATATAATCAATCCCCGCCCGAACGTACCGTTCGGTACGGGCAGGCGTGAAATCGAAATTTAATCCGTGCAATCCGTGATATGAAAATTAGTTATCGGTCATACAATCTCAAATTCAGACATCCATTCACCATTTCGCGGGGAACAAAGACGCATCAGCCTACTCTGATTGTTGCACTCGAACATCTGGGCCATGTAGGTTATGGAGAAGCACCTGCGATTTCTTATTACAATATTCCGGTTGAACAGATGATCAGTGATCTGGAAAGGAAAAAACCTTTCGTGGAAAAATTTGCTTTCACCGAACCCGAACGCTGGTGGCATTACCTTCATCATCTTTTCCCTTCCAATCACTTTCTGGTTTGCGCACTTGACATGGCAGGATGGGACCTCTATGGAAAAATGAAAGTCAAGCCTCTCAAGGAATTCTGGAAACCCAAAGAACCAAAGGACCCGATTTGCGACTATACCATTGGCATCGACAGCATGGAAAAAATGGTCGAAAAATTAAAAGAAAAACCCTGGCCGATTTATAAGATAAAACTTGGAACCGACCGCGATACGGAGATCATTGAATCTTTGCGCGAGCATACCGATGCTGTTTTTAGAATTGATGCCAATGCCGCGTGGAAGGCCGGGGAAGCGCTCGAAAAGATCAAAGCATTTGAGCAACTGGGCGTAGAATTCGTAGAGCAGCCCCTCGCAAAGGACGACTGGGAAGGAATGAAATGGCTCTATGAACGTTCACCACTTCCACTCATTGCCGATGAAGCCTGCGTCCGGGAAAACGATGTAGAAAAATGCAAAGGATATTTTCACGGCATCAACATCAAACTCACCAAATGCAGTGGGCCCACGCCAGCCCTTCGTATGATAGAGAATGCGCGTTCACTGGATCTAAGCATCATGGTAGGCGCTATGAATGAATCCACCATTGGTTCTGCTGCCATCGCTCATCTCATGCCCGTAATAGACTATGTAGACGCGGACGGACCTCTTCTGCTCGAAGAAGACCTTGCAACCGGTTTAATTTATAAGAACGATGGCCATATCATTACTTCGGCTGAACCCGGATTGGGAGTAAGGATAAACGACGGAGTTGATAGTTGGTAGTTGGTAGTTGATAGTTGATAGTTGGTAAACAACGAGGGCCGCAATTCATTTCTCTTTTGCGTCTCTCTGCGTATTCCTTGCGTTCTCCGCGTTTTAATTCTCTCAACTATCAACTACCAACTATCAACTATTTAATTCTCTCAACTATCAACTACCAACTATCAACTACCAACTATCAACTCTCTCACCAAATTCTAACCCTTGAAGTATCAGCTCTGAACATGGGTGTTCCGGGTTTGATGGAGAAGGTGGAATAAAATTCATCCACATCAGAAAAAGGACCGTTCACCCTGAATTCTGCAGGCGCGTGAACGTCTGTGAGCAAGCGGCTGCGCAATTGTTCTTCTCTGGTTTGTCCCAGCCATCCCAGGGCATAACCAAGAAAGTATCGTTGCATGGGTGTGAAGCCACCCAAGTTTTCACCTTTTTTATACTGGTCGGTTTTTTTAAACGCTTCGATTCCCAGTAGAATGCCGCCAAGGTCTGCGATGTTCTCACCCAATGTAGCCTTGCCATTGATATGGTATCCCTTTACCGGCTCATACGCATCGAATTGTTTGACCATTACTTCTGCACGCTTCTTGAATTCGTCTTCATCTTTTTTTGTCCACCAGCTTTTCAAATTTCCTTTTTCATCAAACTGCCTGCCTTCGTCGTCAAAGCCATGCGTCATTTCATGACCAATGGTGCTGGCACCTGCATAGCCATACACGGTAGCATCATCCAGCTCTTCGTCGCGGAAGTTGGGAACCGTAAATATACCTGCCGGCAATACGATCTCATTGTTGGAAGGATTGTAGTAGGCATTATAAGTTTGCGGAGTCATGTCCCATTCATCACGGTCCACCGGTTTTCCGAGTTTGTTCATATCATACTGATGCCACCATTGGTGTGCATTAATGGAATTCTGCACATAACTTTCTCTCGAGATCTGCATCGCGGAAAAATCTTTCCATTTATCCGGGTAACCCACTTTCTTTTTCATAGCAGCCAACTTGATATAAGCCTTCTGCTTGGTACTATCACTCATCCAGTCGAGCCTTGAAATCCGGTCTTTGAGTGCAGCCCGAATCTGTTCCACCATATCCGAATACCGCTGTTTTGCTTTTTCACTGAAAAATTCTTTCACATACAATTGTCCCAACAATTCGCCCATGGAAGATTCTTCTGCACTGATCACCCGTTTCCATCTGGGCAGGCGTTCCTTTGCTCCCAAAAAAAGTTTATTGAAATTAAATGCCTCCACTCCGAAGCGTTCAGGCAAGGAAGGAGAAAAGTCTGAGATAAGATTAAATGTCAGGTATGATTTCCAAACATCAAGTGGCGTTGTTTGCAACACCTGATTGAGCGCCTTAAAAAATTCAGGTTGTCCCACGATCACGGAGTCAAGATTTTTTACTCCGGTCGTATCCAGAAAATCCGTCCAGTTGATTTGCGAAGACATCTTGGGAAGATCAGAGATAGCCATTTTATTGTAATTCTTATAAGGATCTCTCAGATCTGCGAGTTTGCGGGAAGCCTTGGCCAGACTGGTTTCCAGGGCAAGGATTTTTTTTGAATCGCCCGGTGCCTTTATACTGTCCATGCCAGTCATTGACAGGGTCTTTGCAATGTATTTGAGATATTGTTGCCGGATATTGACCGTAGCCGGATCATTCTTGAAATAGTATTCCCGTTCAGGCAGGCCAATGCCACCCTGTGATAATTTATAAGTCATCGCATCACTGTTCTTGTCATCCTGGGTTACATAGTCAGTGAAAAGCGTAGAAGATCCAATCTTTTTCAATTCGGCCACCGTAGCAACCAGTGCGTGCACATCTTTAATTGCGTTGATTTTATCTAGCCAGGGTTGCAGGGGTTGAAGTCCTTGTTGTTCAATGCGGGTACTGTCCATGGCGGTTGCCCAGAAATCGCCGATCTTTTGTTCTGTTGTTCCTTTAGCAGCACGAGCTGAATCGGCTTTTTCACTAATAGTGCGAAGCCTCTTCCTGTTTTCTTCCTGAACCAGGTTGCCGATACCCCAATCGCCATAGGCAGCGGGAATGGGATTTCTTTTTATCCATCCTCCATTGGCATACATAAAAAAATCCTGAGAAGGATCCACGCTGCTGTCGATGTTCGCCAAAAGAGCATCCCGCTTTGCCGTAGAACTACTGATGGAATCTGATTTATTAGACGATTGCACCATATTGCTGTTGTTGCACCCCGCAATCAGGAGAGCCAGCCCAAAAATGAAGCAGAAAAATCGCATGATCACTTGTATTTTATCACTAAATATATGATAAGTGGAAATGTAAATTTGGGTATTGGGGTATTGAGGTATTGAGTTGGAATTGGGAATTGGGAATTGGGAATTGGGAATTGGGAATTGGGAGAGAGCAGGTTTCTATGAAATCATCAGTCCCCGCCCGAACGTACCGTTCGGGCGGGTGTGAAATGCGTGATTAAGGGAAAGAACCGGGTTGCTATGAATCGAAAATTTTTAGAAGTTGGAAGTAAGAAAGAGAGATTGACCATGAAATAAAGAAAGACAGGTTTTCGTTATGACAGCTGAAGGAAATGAGGTTCGAACCAGGTGAATAATGATTGGATGTACAGAAAAATGTATTGATTAAATCCTCCAGCTATCAATTCAACTAATTCCCTTCTGTAAACGAGATTTAAAAAACCATTAAAAAAATCGCGGCAGTCCAGCTAATCCTGCAATCATGTTTTACCCATCCAGCTAATCGCCCTCATCCCCCCAACCCATGAAAATTTTTTTAAAACATCCAGGTTGTCCTGGTTAAAGCGGCCTCAAATTTGCAATCACGGTTCAAACCGCCCTAATGCGAAAATTATTTTTTTTCTTCATCGGTTCTCTATTCACTTATTCTTCCATTGCACAAGTTCGCGCGGGTTTGTTTGCCGGTATCGCCAACTACCAGGGCGACCTGGTGGATAAGGCCTATCAAAGTTCAAGAGGCTCTGTGGGGCTCACACTTGGTTATCAGCTCTCAGGCCGCATCAACCTTCGGGCAGGACTGACTTATGCAAAACTGGCCGGAGCCGACAGCCTGAGTATCAAGACTGACCTGCGCCTGC
>JBJMLU010000197.1:0-9079 GCA_045805145.1 Flavisolibacter sp.
CAGTGTATGAGGTGAATCCGGATCTTTTAAAAAGGAAGATCGGCATCTGGGTGCTGGATCAAAACGTTTGTCCTTCAGTTCTATTGGAATGTGGATTCATCACGAATGAAAAAGACCGGAACTTTATCAGTTCAGACAAAAACCAGGAAGCCCTGGCGCGAAAGATTCTTTCTTCGATTGAATACTTTGCAGCATTAAGAAATCAGCCTTCCGTTGCCGATACGATTCCTTTATCGAAACGCTCAAATACAGACAATTTAATGGTGGGCGACTTGAAAATTAATTATGTACCTGCTTCTAAAACCAAAGCGCCTTATTATCATGTTACAGGGGGAAATATTGTCGTGAACAAACAAAAAATCAAGATTAACGATGCGGAGATTGAAATGCCCATGGATACAGTACCCGTCACGGAGCCTGTTTTTCAAAAGGTGGAAATTGAAGCAGGAATTAACAAGACTACCTGGGCCAACTTTTTAAGTACGCACCTGGATGATGTACTCCATACACTTGCTCAGAAGGCCCCTCCGGGACAGTACACGGCCTATATGCGTTTTATTGTGAAAAAAGATGGAAGTCTGGTGGATCCAACGGTAGTAAAGGATCCTGGTTATGGTGTTGGGGAAAAACTGGTGGAAGTATTGAAGCAATCACCCCGGTGGCTACCTGCTTATCAAAATGGAAAGCCGGTAAATTCTTATCATACCCAGCCAATAACGCTGGTCATTGCTGCCCAGTAGAAAAATCATATTCGATTTCGTTGTGACCATTTCGAATAAAAAGTTTTTTTCTTTCGGAAGATTCTACCTGCCCGATGATCCTGCCTTCGATGTCAAATGAATTTGCAATGCCGATCAATTGGTCGGCATTTTTTTCATCCGTATAAATTTCCATTCGGCAGCCCATATTAAACACCTGGTACATCTCCCGGTCATCGGCGCCGCTGGCCTCCTGGATCAAACGAAAAACGATGGGAGGATCATACAAGTTTTCCTTCACGATCTTCACGCCATCAGGAACATATTTCATGCATTTGGTTTGACCTCCGCCACTGCAGTGGATCAACCCTTTCACCGCATCAAAGTTTTCTTTCAAAATAGTCTTGATCAATGGCGCAAAAGTTCTTGTGGGCGAAAGAATGAGCTTTCCGATGTCTGTTTTGAATTTATTTTTTGCGTCTTTCACTTCTATTTCTTCTGTAAGACGATGGCTACCTATATAAACCACATCATCGCTCAGAGTTTTGTCAAAACTTTCCGGAAAATTTTTCTTGTAATAACTGTCCATGAGATCATGTCTCGCACTGGTGAGTCCATTGCTGCCAATACCGCTGTTGTATTCCTTTTCGTAACTCGATTGCCCAAAACTCGCCAGTCCAACAATGACCTGGCCTGCAGCAATTTTTTCATTGGTGATCACGTGGTTCTTCGGCCATCTTGCAGTCATAGTTCCGTTCACTGCAATGGTTCGGACCAGATCTCCTACGTCAGCGGTTTCACCACCTAAAAAAGCAATCCTGATTCCGTGTGTGCTCATCTCGTCAAAGAATTCCTGCGAACCTTCAATGATTGTTTGCAACACTTTGCCGGGAATGAGGTTCTTGTTTCGGTCGATGGAAGAAGAAAATAAAATATCCTGGTAAATACCCGCGCAAAGCAGGTCGTCGAGATTCATCACGATGGCATCCTGTGCTATGCCTTTCCAAACCGAGACGTCACCGGTTTCTTTCCAGTACAAGTAGGCGAGGATAGCTTTGGTTCCGGCGCCATCTGCATGCATCACATTCACCCATTCATTATCACCTCCGAGTATATCCTGGTAGATCTTGCAGAAAGCTTTTGGATAAATTCCCTTGTCAATATTTTTTGTTGCAGCATGAACTTCTTCCTTCTGCGCAGACACTCCTCTTTTGGAATACAACGACATGAGGCAAATGTAGGAAAAGTTGGAGTCGATAGATGAGGGATGAGGGATGTGAGAGTGTGAGAAGAGAAATGTGAGAAAAGGAAAGTGCACTTATAGAGAATAATTCTCTCATCTCTCATCTCCCATCTCTCATCTCCTCTTTATCTTCGCGGGCAATGATGCAGGTTCACAGGTCTATTGAAAATCTTCCCTCTTTTTCCAATGCAGTGATTACCATTGGCACTTTCGACGGCGTGCACCGCGGGCACCGAAAGATCATTGATGCCCTGATCAGGGAAGCGGAGAGTGCCGAGGGAGAATCAGTGATCATCAGTTTTCATCCCCATCCCCGAAAAATTGTTTACCCGGATGAACCCCTGCAGCTGATCAACACCCTTGAAGAAAAAATTGAGTTGCTTTCACAAACCGGAATCGATCACCTGGTGATTGTTCCGTTCAATCAAGGTTTCTCCGAACAAACGGCTGACCAGTACATCGAAAATTTCCTGATTGAAAAATTTCATCCGCATACCATCATTATTGGTTATGATCACCATTTTGGAAAAGGCAGAAAGGGAGATTTTATGTTGCTTGCGAGCAATGCAGACCGTTATGGATACCGGCTACTCGAAATCCCAAAATATATTCTCGATGAAATTGCTGTGAGCTCCACACAGATCCGGAAAGCCCTTTTGGAGAGTGATGCAGACACGGCCAATCATTTGCTGGGATATGATTTCTTTTTCGAAGGCACAGTAGTGAGCGGAGATCAGTTGGGAAGGAAGCTCGGATTTCCCACGGCCAACCTTATGTATGGTGATCCGGACAAGCTCCGCCTGGGCCAGGGCGTATATGCAGTTCGTGTATTGTTTGAAGACCGTGGGTATAAAGGAATGCTCAGCATCGGTACACGTCCCACACTCGTCGATTCAGATGAAAGAGTGGAAGTAAATATTTTTGATTTCGACCGGGAAATCTATGGAAGCCAGCTTCGTGTGTTTGTCCATAAATACCTGCGAGCCCAGGAAAAATACCCTTCGTTAGAAGAACTAAAGAAACAATTGTATCAGGACAGGAAAAATAGTCTGGCGTGTTTATAGTTTTGTTGCACGCCAAGACACAAAGAAGCAAAGACGAAAAAGGAAAAGAACAGAGTGAGCGTGAGTATATAATATCGAAGATTAAATTTTTTTCAGAAGCTATAACAGGTTAGAGATTTATTTTAACGCAAAGGGCGCAAAGGGTACGCAAGGAGCGCAAAAAAGAGCTCACAAATCGAATTCAATCTTTGCGGCCCTTTGCGTATTCTCTGCGTCCATTGCGTTTATCTCTTCTTCAAAAAGCTTTCTAAAAAGATAACTGACCATCTCCTTAAGAAATTCAATCAATCATCTTCACCACCATTTCTTTCATCAGCATGGCATCAGAGTTGCCGGCATCATTGATGCCAATGCCTTTGAGATTATATTGATGCAACAGCAGAATCAGTTTTTCAATTTCCTGCAAACTATACCTCGATGCCGTTTGGACATAATCGCGTGCGAAAAAACTGTTTACACCAATAGCAGTGGCAACGGATTTTTCATCGCGCGACGGAATGGAATAGATCATCTGCACCTTGCTGAAAAAATTATAGAGTGAAGGAAAAACAAGCTGGATTGGTGCAGCTTTTGGATTGGCCTCAAAATACTGAATGATGCGCATGGCCTTATAAAGGTCTTTATGTGCAATGGCCTGTTGCAATTCAAACACATTGAATTCCTTGCTCACACCCACATAAGTTTCAATGTCGTCCTCACTGATGTTTTTGCGCGAAGCAAGATTAAGTACCAGCTTGTTGATCTCGTTATTCAGCCGGCTCAGATCATTTCCAATATGGTCTATCAGGAGCATCAATGCCTTATTGCTGATGGTATAGCCCTTGGACTGCACCAATTCCTGGGTCCATTCAGGAAGTTCGTTGTCATAAAGTTTCTTTGTAGTGAGGACAGTAGCTTTCTCTTTTAACAATTTAGCAAGGCGGGTGCGGCCGTCAACTTTCTTTCCTTTATAGGCCACAAACAAGAGGGTAGAACTGAGGGGTTTTTCGATATAGCTTTCCAGCCTTTCAAGGTCCCTCATGGACTGGGCTTCTTTCAGTATAACTACCTGGAGGTCAGAAAGCATTGGATATTTTCTGCAGGCATTTATGAGATCGGGCCAGGAACTGTCGCGCCCATAAAAAACGGAAAGGTTAAAGCCCTTTTCACTTTCTGTTAAAATACGGTGTTCCGCATAGTCAATTACCTGATCTATGAAGTATTCCTCCTCTCCTTCCAGCCAATAAACGGGTCGGAACTGGCGCTTTTTCAGCTCATTCAATATTTTTTCTAAAATCATTTGTTTGAATATTCGGAATCAAACCACTATTTTTCTGGCACGGTTTTCGGAAGTGGTGCAGAAATTTCAAATTTAACTCTTCCCAACTACAATAAAATTCGAATATCGTTAACTAAAAACCTTCAATGATGGCAAACACAAACTATCCTTCTGCTGACAGTCCGCAGAATTCCAATCGTCCGGTGAGAAACACGAACAACACGACCAAGAATATCATCATTGGTGTGCTGGCCGCAGGACTTCTTGCAACCTGGGCCTATTTTCTTTACGATAAGAACGACTCCAACAAGCAGATCCAGGAAAAAACAGTTGCGGCAAATACTGCCATGAGCTCCCGTGATTCACTTCGTGTGCAATACGACATGACACTCGAAAGACTGGATTCACTGACTGGTGACAACAATAAGAAAGCAGGACTTCTGAGCGACCGCGAATCAGAGATCAACAAACTGAAAAGAGAGATCGGAAGCATCCTCAATAAAAGAAATGCTAGCCAGGCAGAACTGGATCGCGCAAAACAATTGATCGCAACTCTGAATGAAAAGATTGCGAACCTTGAAGCAGAAAATGCACGCCTGAATGGTGAGAACCAGCAACTGGCTTCTAACAACACGCAACTGACCCAGGAGAAACAAACCCTGGAAACAAATCTTCAAACCACAACTTCTCAAAAAGAAGAACTGGCAAAGACAGTTGATGTAGCTTCTACTTTCACAGCCTCTAACATCCAGATCACGCCCATCGATGAAAGAAAGAAAGGCAAAGAAAAAGTAACAACCACTGCCAAGCACGTAGACAAGCTGGTTGTTTCTTTTGACGTGGAAAACAGGGTTGCTAAATCAGGTCCCGCAGATATTTATGTGATTGTTACCGGTCCTGATGGAAAGGTGTTCACGGATCCTGCCGGTGCTTCTACTTTGTCTACACGCAACGACGGAGACAAGCAATACACGTATAAAACAACCATCGAATACGAGCAGGGTACGAAAAAATCGGTACAGGTGCCATTGCATGAAGATCATTTTCAAACAGGCGACTACAAGATTGAAGTGTATCAGAACGGTTTCAAAATTGCTGAAGGTGTAAGGGCCTTGAAAAAAGGTGGTTTATTCGGATAATTCTCATTCCAACTCCTACATAGCCGTCCGGAAAGATCCGGACGGCTTTTTTTTATCACGGATTTCACGGATTTCCTGAGATGGAAGTGTACTACTGAGGTTTGCTATGCTATAGGGCAAGTTTGAGAATAGCAGTAAACAGTTTAATGTGGGATGTCATTGCGATGCAGCGTGCGTTAAAGCTATTGGTGCCTGCGCCATAGCTTCAGCACCGGCGCGCGGTGCCGCAAGCAATCTCGTTCCTCGAGCCAACTTACTGTTTTATTCAAGTAATGATTATTGATAATCGCTTACAAAATTGCTATGCTGATAAGAATTACAGGAAGCGCAAGTGTGCGACGCAACAGCAGCTGAATTATGAGCTGAAGCTTGGTTAATCCTTCTTTAAATTAATTCAAGATTCCAGGAACTCAAGGAGCCCAATCGCCATGAAGGAAAAACCAGGTGGTTGATTTGCCTTTAATATTTTCGTAAGGTCTTACAATGAATAGGGCGGTGTAATCAGTTATAGCACTTACATCAGCTTCAGCTGTCACTCCCTTCAACTTTCAGTAATCCTATTGAGCAGGCATTCTTTAAAGCGAGTATCAATACTTATTGCTTGTACATGATTTAAAGTTGATTCATTGCAAGGTGATTGCTTGCGCCACCGTGCGCCGGTGCTGAAGCTATGGCGCAGGCACCTATAGCTTTAGTCCCGCACCCCGCGGGGTCGCTCCGCTCGCAATGACTTAAATCAAGGTGCTTACTACAGCTATCTAACTTACCTTACCAGGCATTCAACCAAACTAGTTCACATCGAACTTAGGAAACATCCGTGAAATCCGAATCTTAATCTGCGCAATCCGTGATCAAAAATCCGTGATCAAAAGATATTGTATCCATAACTCACGTAATACAAACCGCCCACATATGGATTACCAAATCCGGTGCGCCTGTATTGGTTTAGCAGGTTCGTTCCGCCAATCCGGATCAGGCTTTTTGATTGAGGCAGTTTGTAAGAAAACTGTCCGTCCAGCCAGCCGAAGGAAGGAAGCGTACCGGTGGCGAAAGTGCTTTCATAATACACGTCATCCTGCCACTTGAACACGAAATTGAATCCGATGTTGTGAAAGAGGTTTTCATTGCGAATTCCAAGGTTGTAACGATACAGGGGTGCATTGAAATCGGTGACCACACCTGCCGGCACATCTTTCAGTTGATCGGAGAATACGTTGCCATACACAAAATAACCATGGCTTAACTGGAGTTCAGCAGAGACTCCCCAACCCAATGCCTTTACTTCCTGGTCAATATTCTGGATGTAGGAAATATTGCGTGTGGAAAGTGGATTATAAATTCCGACAGGATTTCCTGTGAGCGATTGTCCAACAGCAATTCTTCCGAGGAAATCCTGGTACTTGCTGTAATAACCATAAGCATCTACCAGCAGCATGGGCGTGATCAATCCTTTATAACCCAACTCAAAAGAAGATACCGTCTCTGGCTTTACTTCTGCAAATGGCCCTTTCACCAGCACCGAAGTATTGGCTGGATTGCCTCCAGACCTGTATGTGTTGATACTTTCAGCCGTGTATCCAGGATTGACATCGAGTCCCCAATAGGTCTGAAATTCAGGAAGTGCTCCGGTAAGAATGGCCGATCCTGTATTCAGGTTGATGTATTGATCCTGATTGGTAGGAAACCGGTAAGCAGTCTGATAAGAAACGCGGATGTTATTGTTGGGTGCAACCTGAAAAACCACAGCCAGACGTGGAGTGAACCTTCCCGCGAAATTGGTGTGATCATCATACCTGCCCGCTGCAGTAATTGTGAGACGATCATCCAGGAATTTTTTTCTCAGTTGAACGTATGCTCCGTATTCAGCTGGTTTCAGTTTGCCTGCCGTATCTGCAAAAATGGTTCCTTGCGAGTTCAATACATACTGCTTCCACTGAGCTCCGGCAATTACTTCCAGCATCTTGCTGAATCCGAATTGATCAGAAAAATTCAATTGTCCTTCAGCCGCCCAAAGGTCTGACCGATCAAGAAACTTGGCGCCCTTTGGAATCGCCTGCTGCCTGATATAGCTGACCAGATTATCAAATTGAGCAGTTCCAGGCAACAATCTTCCCTGGTCTGCAATGCCACGTGCAAACTGGTGGGCGCCATATTCGGCAGGCATGGTTCCTGTTCCGGCAAGACCTGCTGCCTTGTAGCCCAGATATCCAAAAATATATTGCGGATACCAGGAGCCGGCTACATTTCCCTGATTGAAACTGGGCTTCCATGCTTCATTCAGCAGTCTTCCAAGCGCAGTGCCCTGATATGAATCACCAGCATTTTCCTGGGTGGTATATCCGCGAACAAACCAATTGGTAGAATGTATTTCCAGTTTGTGCTGTGCCATCTTCAGGTTGCGTAGCGCATAGCGGTCGGCGCCCGTGTACACCGTAGTTCCTGTTCCGAAATAAGAATTGAAAGAAGCTTCGATGGAAGGTGTGATCTTGTAAAACAGTCCACCTGTGAGTTTAAAGTTCTGCGTATTGTAATCAACGAGATCGCGCTCCTGATAACCTGTGCGTGATACATTTTGATTGGCGGTATTCTGAAGCGCAAAACCCCAGGTATATCCTTGTCCCGGCACATTGGAATTGAGTGGAGGACTGCCTGCACCCAGGTACATCAATTGAACCAGTTGATTGATGTTCGCGGATGTTTCATCACCATACATATTGACGCCATCAAAATTTGGATCGCTGCTGCGATCACCCGGAATCACTTTGCTCAGCACATTGGTTCGCGCTACATTGCTGTAATCATTGGCTTCCCAGTCGCGTGCCTTAATGTATTGAGTAGAGATCTTGAAAGCAAATTTGTCACTGATTGCCTTACCCCAGCGAAGGTCCCAGTCGTAATAAGGAGAAGGGCTCTGGTCTTTGTCACTAATATGCATGATGCCCTGCTTGATCTGGAAACTCAATCCCTGGTATTTAAAAGGACTTTTGCTATTGATCAACAGGGTTCCGTTCATTCCCCCCGATCCATACAATGCTGAAGATGCACCGGAAAGCAATTCAATATTGTCCACGTCCAATTCCGTAGGACCGATCACGCTCCCGACGGCAAAATTCAATCCTGGTGCCTGGTTGTCCATTCCATCAATGAGCTGGTTGAGACGGGTGTTGCCACTGCTGACGAAACCACGTGTTGTAATGGTGCGAAAAGTAAGGCTGGCTGTATGCATGTCCACTCCCTTGAGATTGGCAATGGCTTCATAATAACTGGGAGCAGGCACGCCTCTGAGCGTAACATTGTTGATCCTTTCTACGGTTACGGGCGCATCCAGACTTCTTTGAGCTGTGCGCGTTGCGGAGACCACAACTTCCTGGCCAAGACTGGAAACCGGATTGAGTGTGATGTCAACAGGAGCTGCTGCATCCGTCACAGATACTTCATGATTTTCGTAGCCAATTGAGCTAAACACGAGCACAACGGGCAGGCTTTTCACCTGTATCCTGAATTCGCCGTTTGGATTGGTAAACGTGCCTTCAGGTCCGTTCTTCACTGCAACGGAAACCGCACCCACGCTTTCTCTGGTCAGCGCATTTCTGACTGAACCTGTAAGAACAATGGATTGAGCGAAAGCTGTGTTGAGTGAAAAAACGAAGGTTACAAGAAGCACCACAGAAAAGAGA
>JBJMLU010000198.1:0-17797 GCA_045805145.1 Flavisolibacter sp.
GCCAGCTTCCTGCGCCCATCATTACATACATCAAAGCCCATTACAAAAGCAGTAAAATCACAGAAGCAGGAAGGGTTACAGACGCCAAAGGAAGAATAACCTATGAGGCGGAAGTCAATAAGAAAGATATCATTTTTGATGAAAAAGGAAATTTTTTAAAAGTAGAAAATTGATTAACAAATAACTATTCATATAATCAGCTGCTCAAATAATTGGTCAGCCCTGTTTGCAAACCGCCTGAGGAGGAATTTTATTTTCTCGAAGAGAAGAGAAGTTTTTTATCTCCACAGAAGAGCCTGAGGATATACAAATGGTGCTAACAAAAGATGAATTCATTTAGGATCACTTCGGCAAGCGCTATATCGATTTAATTCGGGCTGGTGCGCGTGCAATCCGGGCTGTAAAAAGAAAAGCAATACAATCAAAATAAACCCCGCAAGAATACGCGGCTACACATTGCTCCAGGTTGCGGAAATAATCATTAAGCCTTCAGGCGACTTGCCACGGCATTGTATTTTATCACCGCTAAATCAATCTGGTCTTGTGTAAATAATCCCACAAAACTGATAACATCCCTTTCTACATAAAACTCACTGCAGGCGATTTCGTGTTTGAATGCATACATTGACTGAAGCGTCTGAAACAACAATCTTGTTTGAACCTGTGAATTGCTGGTTGGAGGCATACCTAATTGTACCAATAATCACGCCCCTTCTTCAATCAGGATTCGTATTGGTTCGGTGAATGACACCGCTTCCAATATTCGACCATTATAAAGATGGTCTTTTCGAGTTCTGCCATCGATGTCTCTTTGATAAAAAATCCCTGAGCCGACATGCTGTAAGCTTCAACTACTGCATTTTTTGAGGCAGAAGTCGTGAAAAAAAGATAAGGAATGCATTTAACCTGTAAGGCGGCATCAGTATGGATCTTTCTTTTTAATTGGAGCCCATTAAGACGGGGCATGTTGATATCGGAGAGAATGAGAAATGGAACTTCGTCAGATTGGTTCAGGTAAGCCAATGCTTTTTCGGATTCAAGGAAGAAAATGATCTTATTGCTGTAATCCAGCTTTTTGAAAACATCTATCAATATGTCCTTGTCGTCCTGATCATCTTCGATGATAATAATGGGGCCGTTTTTGTTCATAAAGTGTATCTATTTAACCAACCATGTTTTTTTAGTGGGATTATTAAAGAAAACAAGCTGTTTAGCGGCCATTTTGCAGCCTTTTGTTTTCTTCAATCCCGCCTTGTGTTATGGTGTAGGTAAGAGGGCTTGCTCCCCTTAGTATCATGATATGACCACCAATAACCAGTTGTTTTAAAAGATAATTCAACTGGCCCTGATTTGGCAACAAGCCAATGTTTTCTGGTTTGGCAAGATCATCGATGGTCAAAGTCTCGTGTTTGGTAAGTGTTGCTAAAAGCAATTGACGGGTAATAAAATTCATTTTGAATTGGTAAGTGATGAATACAGGCGAATGGATGCTGCACAATTATTCCTTATGCAAGGTGCACAATCTCAATTCTGCAAACCGAGACGCGCTTTTGAAAGTTTAATGCAGGTATGTAATTGATATTGGTTTGTATCAATTGCGGTGACATTAACCAACTAGTGTAATATAACCTATAATAACTGGCTTTGGTGTTAAGGGTTCGCTTTGCTGCCTTATTCTTCAATAACACTTAGGTTACCATAATAAATGTTGCCAATTTGGCCATTAAACAATACGGGGCATGATAATTGGCGCTAATATATACATTCCTTCCCGCCTCATTCCTTCCATGAAACTCTCTTAAGCGCAAACCTTTCTTATCACTCTCGAAATAAAATAATATGAAAAGAAATCTACTGTTTCTATTTGTCGCCGTTTGTCTGATTGCTTCTTTACCGGCTGCTTCTCAAAAATATAAATCGGCTTCCGATACCGTAAAGCTCAATAAAGAATGGGTGAGTGTTAGTAATGATATTGCTGCATTAACTTCTGAATTAACTATTGCACAAAACAACCTGCCCGGATATAAGTCCAAAGCCGACAAAGCGCACGCCGAGGCACAAATCACGGCGCAACAAAGCAGCGACCAGGCATACAAAGCCACTGACGGAGAAGTTGGCGATGCAAAAATTGCAAAGAAAAAAGCCAAGAAGGCCCTCAGTGATGCTGAAGATGCAAGCGATGCCAATGCCAACACAAAAAAGCAGGAAAAGAAGATTGATAAACTAACAGAAGAACTTCACAAAAAACAAAAACAACTCCAGGAATTAGACGAGATGCGCAATGCCATCCGTCTCACGAATCAATAGCTGCGGCGTCAAAAAACGAAAGTTTCAAGAGCCTTTGTCACTATTAAATCAATTACATGATACCTTGCCACGACCTGAGAACCGGTAACTTTATCCTGGTAAATAATCGCATGCGCAAAATTTCTGCGATCTCCAACGGCAATACCAATAACCTTCCTTCGTTGGTCGGTGTTGAGAGCATTACGAACGCAGAAGCAGAGGAATTTTCGACAGAGAACATTGATCCGGTACTGCTTACGGACGCGATTTTGCAGCAATGCAATTTTATCTTCCACAATTATTTCAGGTTTTGGCAGCTGGTCAATCCGGGTCCTCCACGAACGGAAATGGACATCGATCTGGATTATAACATCATTGATTTTATGAGAAGACCACTCGTGAAAAATATTCCTTCTCTCCATCAGTTGCAAAATGTCTATTACATGCTACATGGCAAAGAGCTGGAATTTGATGTCAATACCCTTGTGCCATCAGAAGAAAAGACCCTTGCACTCGCTGATTAACAATTCAGCAAAAAACCAAGAGAAGGCCAGATCACGAGGAGCAGCCTGAATGGTTTTCCTGAAAGCGTAGGAAGAGCGGCAAAAATATTACCGGCTCTTTACATTACGCACTGTAGTTATCATGAACCCGGTAGCCGGTCTCGAATTGTTATGTATTCAAAACCTATTCAGACAAAGTATATTCAACAAGGTTCATGTTCTCTTTTAATAAGAGATACCTTGGATCATCAGACAGTCCTTTGAACATCGGATGATCAATAAGGATCGCTACCACTCCCATCCTTTTTTCAACACATTGAAATAAATAATGAAAGGTTTTGTCCTTTTCTTTTAATGACCACCAGATCATCGCCAGGTCTATATCTAATACAGTTCCTGGTTCCTCTACCTGCCTTTGTTCTATCTTATGGATGCAATCCAGTGCTTTTTCAGTTTGTCCGGAACATCCATAAGCGCATCCCAGGGGTGCAAGACCTTTCAAAGGATTTTTTATTAACCGGTGAAGTTCTTCAAATATTTCTGTGGCCTTCTTCCAGTCTCCTTTTATTCCCATGCACCAGCCTTTTGCCTCCAGGGTTACGCGCATATTCGGATACAGCTCTAATGAACGTTCTAATTGGTTTAATGCGTCATCCGTTCTGCCTGCGTTTAGATATGCATCGGCAAGATACTGGTTCACCATGGGCGATATCGGATCGGCCAGCAATGCTTTTTCCATGATTTCAACAGCATCCTGTTTTCGGCCTGTGCTCAGGTAGTATAAAGAGAGCAATTGGTGCGCTTCCGTTGTTGCCGGATGCAGCTCTATGGCTTTTATCAACGACTCGTAGGCCTTCTTCCATTTCCAGTCGTACAGCAAATAAGCGGCACCCTTTGCAGAATATCCTGCTGCCAGAGAAGGGTCAAGCTTTAATGCCTGATCGCTGTACCTGTGCACGATCTCAAAGGCTTCAGCCGGTTGCATCTGTCCTGTGGCGCCAAGAGAAGCGTAAGATGTAGCGGCCATTGCATAAGCAGGAGCATAGTCCGGTTCAAGTGCAATTGCCTGTTCAAAACATTCTATGGCCTTCCTCGTGTTACGGGGTGTAATCTTATTATGAAAATGCAAGCCTTTCAAAAAAAGTGTATAGGCTTCAATATTTTGCGTAGGTATTTTTACCAGCGTTTCTTCCTGCTCTTTTGTTGTAAGATTTTCGCGAAGCTTGTTCGCGATAATGCTGCTGATTTCATCCTGCACTTTAAAAATGTCGGTGAGATCACGGTCATAAACTTCGCTCCAGATGTGATAGCCGTCTGCTGCATTGATTAACTGTGCGGATATGCGTACACGGTTCCCAGCTTTACGTACACTTCCCTCCAATATCTTATCTACGTTTAGCTGAATTCCAATCTCACGTATGTCAATCTCTTTTCCTTTAAAAACAAAGGCTGAAGTTCTTGAGGTAACCTGTAAGCCATCTACCTTGGTCAGTGCGTTCAATAATTCCTCCGTGATTCCGTCACTGAAATATTCATTTTCAGGATCTGGGCTCATGTTTAAAAAAGGCAGAACAGCAAGACGATTAGCAGGCTGTTTGGTTTTTCCTTTCAGTTCATTCCTTGTGGGAACCACAAGGCCATTTTTATCTATGGCAAATATGCGGACAGGCCTGATTACATTCTTTAATTCAAAATAACCCATTTCACGCGCTGATAGTTCTTCCTGGTTTCTTATTTCATCAAAAACCTTTTCTGAAATCAAAATGGAACCGGGAACAGCGAGGGATTCAATTCTTGATGCAAGGTTCACCCCGTCACCATAGATGGTGTCATTTTCAATTGAAATATCCCCTGTATGAATACCGATGCGGAGTTCTACTTTAGGCAACTGTTGCAGTTTTTGTTGTATTTCCACCGCAGCATGAACCCCGTCTATGGCGCTGTTAAAAATGCTTAAAGCGCCATCACCATAGTATTGAAGGATTTTTCCATGGTAAAAAGAAACAGAAGCTTCTAAAACCTCCTTCAGTCTTTGACGCTTAAGTTTTGCCAGTTGTTCATTTTGCTGCATCAGGGCAGTGTACCCTGTCATGTCGGAAAACATGATTGCAGCAAGTTGGCGCATAGCTGAAATTACAAAAGATAAAGCTGCCTGCTAAAGAAATCACACAACAGGACATTTACTTAAAATCTTTAGCTGGTGTAAGCCGGAAACACCCGGTTTAGAGAAAGAAGCCCTGGACCTTGTTATTTGGAAGAAGAACACCGGATAGAGTGCAGACCTCGCATGTCCATTCAAAGTCCGGTTGTAGTCCCGGCGTTGCGATCCTTTTTTGGAAATCCGTTCCCTGATCTACTTAAACAGCAAAGCTCCCGCCAAAACGGGAGCGATGCTTAGGTGGACGGTTATAGACAAATTTATTGCTGATACAGGTTCAGGTGCCCGCTAATTGCTTCGGTGGTAAGATTCAATAAGTCCTCTGCCAGCCTGGATAATTGCTTTGGAGATTTGATCCCTTCTGAAAGGCTGACCACAATTCTTCTCCCTGGAATTAGCTGTTGAATGTCCTCGTCAAGATACCGGACTAAAAAAGACATATCATAACCTTCGCTATCAAAAGAAACCAATGCTACACATGACTGACCTTTGTACGGAATATTGATTGTAAACACCCTCGACATACTATCCTCTTTATTGGCGGCTAAAATAAAAATGTATGCTTACCAATCAATAAAAAATTATTCACTCCAATTGCAAACCCGGCCGGAACTTCCATAAAAAAACTTGTGTGAATAAGGTAACCCGCTTTGATACTAGAAAAACCTGCACTGTTTGATCAGGTACTGGCCTTGTTCTAAAGCCTGCCCGTGAAAGTTTTGGTAAAAAACCCCATTCTTATTTTCTGAAATACTTCTGAAGAAGAGCGGCTGGCTCAAATCCAGTTTATGGTCCATTGAATGGCACATGTTATCGTAGCAAAATTGTTTTCGGTAATTGATCGGCAACAATCCAATCCATGAATATTATTTTTTTGAAGAAAGATTGAGTAGACAATAGTCGATTTCCCACGCATACTCACTGAGATTATCGAATTCCGAATGGCAAACACGAACAACAGGCCACTTATTTTACAAAAGACCCCATTTATTAAATGCCTTTTACTGGTGATACAGTTTGGGTGGGTATGGATTTTTAAAAATTTAGTTTCAGTTATAAAACCAGGTTATGAACCGAATACCAAAACGAGTACCGGCAATTTTATGTTTGATTTTATTTTGCCAATCCTGCTATCGTGATCCATCCTTCCTGCACCCACCGGTACACTTCCCCATTCAAATACTTGAACAAACTCCCCTCAAATCTTTTCTGGACAGCATAAATGGTTTGGGCAGTTCGGTTCAGCTAACAATTCAATCTGTTACCATCAACAATCCTTTTATTCCCCACGCTGAAGTTCCTGGTCAGGCAGTAATTGGTTACAGTTTTCGATCTTCAGTAGCGGGAAAGGTCACATCTCTCGGCATCCGTCTGCCTGCAAGGGCGTTTTCTCATACAGTTAGTTTATGGGATTCGGTAACACGCCAGATTTTGGCGCAGGCAGATGTACCGAGTCTTGACTCGGGAAAGTTTACCTACGTCAGTTTAAGTTTTTTAAACCGCGCTGTGGATATTCAACCCGATCACCCATACATCGTTGGCTTTAATTCCTTAGCGAATGGATCTGCTTTAAACACCTATTCAAGCGGGAACAATATTTACAGTCTTAACGGCATTTATCATTTCTTTCAGGGAGGAAATAGCTTAACACCCATTATTCCTTTTACCAAAGGCGCGATAAGTTTCGAAAGCTATTATTATCTACCCTATAATAGTATTTTATCCCTGCCTTCTCCGGCAGAAGTACAGGCAATAACAAATACGAATCTTGTGAGCGGCTTATGTGATATTGGCTTTATTCCCAAATAATCATTTGAGAAAGCAAGCTGCTTCATACATCCACATTTCAGGCTTCATGTCCATTGCGAGCAAAGTTCATCGAGTGCTGGTTTTGGCTGTTCAACAAATCCTTATGCCACATCCTCCATAATAAATATTGCATTCCGATTCAGGTCATAAAATCCAAATTCATTGGTTTTCCAGGGCGTGTTCGAAAGAAATTTAGATTCGTGGACAGTGCCCTTCTTACAAATTCATCAAACATCGGACGAATGTTCCGGACAAAAATCCGGATCACCGAGCCACCCAGTAGCGGATCACTTTCGGTATCTGCATGCCACTGAAGGTGAATGCAAAGGTTTCCACGCGTTAACACGGCATACATCTTGTCATGAAAAAGTTCTTCAAATCCGGTTTTCTGCCGGTACCAGCTAATGTCTCTCTCAATATCTGAGGAGGGCAGAACAGGGATGATGCCCAAGGTTTGTGTACCGGTTTCCATTGATAAATGTTTTTATAAATGAATTCTATTTCTTTCGTGCATCCGATTCCTTCTTTTCTACTAAGGTCTGTTCCTTGTTCATGCCCAATCAATGCTGCTTCCTGCACCATTCCAAAATATAAGGATACAGCTCAACCAGTTTCAGGCCCTTATGCTCCTGCCTTAACCGGATCAATTCCCTGTCAAACTCTTTGAAGCGGATGAAGTTTCTCCGGTTCACCATTAATTGTTCTCGGTTGTCTATGACAAAGTCCGCCATTGGCTCGTCGTAGGTATCCAAAACATACAAACAAAATGCGGCGTGGGTCATGTATTCATTAAAAACGCTTTCGGGGTTTCCATAAAAATCACTGCTGTTTCCATGCTTCGCCCAAACATTCCGGTTCGAGAAAATGCTGTCGATCAGTTTTGAAAATTTGCTGGTAGCCGGGTTTACATAATTGTGGTCGATCTCGGTAAATACAATTCCGGACATGAGTCCTTCCTTTTGCTTTTCAGAAAGGTTGGGCATGGTATCGTATCTGTCGGTACCACAAATAAACATTACATTTTCTCCAAACCAGCCCGACTTATAATAGGTGGCATAACGTTGCGTGCTGTGCGAACCACCAATAAGCGGAGAAAAAACAACGCGGTACGATTGATATTTTGTCCCGGGAAATTCTTCTTCCAGCCAGGTCCACATTTTTTTTACGGGCAGGAGTTGTCTTTCCCGCTCCGTTTGCCTGTGGTAATACCCCAGGTTATTTTTATAAAACTGCCGGAATTTCGATTGTGCTGCAAAGTCTTCCACGAGCGGCTTGAGTCTGCCGAACAAGCTGCTGTCTGCGAGTTCATCTCCATATACATAATAGTAAGGGCCATTGAACAAAAGCTTTGTGTCAGACGAGCCAGATACCGGGTTTTGAAAATTGAAAGCAAAACTGTTCTCCCTGAATTCGTAGTATTTATTGGCATAAAGGCTATCCGGAAAATCCAATGCCTTGAAGATGGGGTGATTCATGTACGGTTTAAAATAATTCACCACCATGTTATAATAATCGCCCTTGTTGTTCAGGTCAGTTGCTCTTCTGCCACTGGGAGAAAGTGTCCAGATGATGTTGGCCAGTTCATAAGGCTCGGGAATATCAAACTGGATATTGTTCATGTTCTTTTCCATGTAAGTCTCTGGAAAGTAGCTGGCAATATCATTAAAATGAAACCGAAGTGTGGTCTTTCCTTTTGGCGATTCAAAGTTGATGAAGATGATATGGGCGTAGGGAAGTTTGTTATCGTAATTAAGCCTGATACTATCCTTCCCATAATAAATGGTCGCATATTCATTGGGTCTTGCATCTGTACCGGGACTTTCATTCTCTTCGCGGCTAACCCTGAACGGAAAGGCTTTTGGATAATCTTTGAAGGTTAAAATAAAACTATCATTCGGGCACCAGAGAGTTTTTGGATAAGTTTCCGTAACAGTTTGGCAGAAGCTAGTTAAGGTGGCACAGAGAACTAAAATATTGAAGAAAAAGGGTTTCATGATGGACTGAAACTTTTTGGAGGATAAATTTATTGTATGAGAAATTGTCGCAGCATTTAAATAATTCGTAGTTCACTGTTTTTTGAAGTACTCATTCACATCCTGTATGTAGTCCTATCAATCCTCAATTGCTTCAATGCCCTGTTCCTTCAGCCTGGCCAGTGCGTCCTTCATCGCCTTGACTTGTTCCGGAGAGTGTCCCTGCCAAATCGTAACCTCTCCAACAACTTTAAACGGATGTTTGGAGCGGTAAGACTTCGTTGGATTGCCTGGAAATTTTTTATCTGTTACATTGGGATCATCTTCTATTGCACCTGTTGGCTCTACCAAGTAGATTCTTTCACGTCCTTCACCCAGGGCAAGTTCAGCTCCCCAAATAGCAGCATCCAGCGTGGCGGTGAGATAAATATATTTTGCTTTATTTTTTTGCCCATAGTTGGACTGAAGACCCGCTTCGATAAGGTCACCCAGTCTCAGGTCGGCCTTTGTGCCGTGAAAAAAAGTTTGCGCAAATGGGGCTGGGGCATTTGACTTGCCTTCCGTTTTGATATTTTCCATTATCCTATTTTGGGATACGCCGGGTTGTTAGCTAAAGTACTGACTGTTGGGTGATGGCCTTTGACTCAGGTTCAATATGTGCTACAGATATTTTTCACACAAAAAAACGAAAATAAAAAGTAGAACAATTATTTGGTGTTTCATGTCAGATTATTTCCAGGCTGCAATCGCCGGATGATTTAGAGTCATGCTTTTCCAAACGCACTTAATTCTTCAATTAAAATTGCTTTGTACTTACCTTTCATTTAAGGTTGCCGGAGGAATAATTCCGCACATTCGCAAGTACACGACCATCTGGCCATAATGTTCATTGGCATGTGTCAATGCATAAAAAGCAAGGTCAAGCCTTGGCAAACTCCTTCCCCTGAATTCAATCATGTCCATGGCATTCTTCTCTGTAACCATTGAAATTGCTTTGCGGCCTTCATCAAAAGAAGTTTTCAAATATTTTAAAACCTCGGCTTTTGTCGTGATGCTTTTAGGTCTGTTCACATCGGTTATGGTCGCGGGCACCGGGTCACCGGTAATTGCGCTCCAAATAAGAATATTGTCAGTGGCTAAATGCATAATTTGACCGGCAAATGTTCGCACTCCCCTGAATTCGCTATTGGTCAGATGGAGACTTTCGGGTGTGAAATTAAATTTGCCCTCAGGCATTGCCTCGGCAGACGAAACTATATCAGCTTCAATTTTGTTAAACTGCCTTTCGATCGCTGTCGTAAATGAAGGTGGTTGCTGACCAACACAAGTATTGATTATAGAAAAACAAAAAATAATCAGGACAAATGCTTTGTTGAAGGAGGTCATGCTTTAAAAATTAAAAGTTATCAGCGTCCCTGAAACTGTCTTTACGGCTTAAACTGGTCTTGCCCGTTGAATACGCTGTTTAGTTTTGTGAATCACCCGGACATATTTTGTCATCATGGATTTTCCGGGCAGGTCTCTTCTTGTTCCTTCCGTTATTATATAAGACCAGTCCTTTCAATCAAGCACACCTTGCAGCTCAATTTTTGGAGGGACCCAGCTTGTGTTTTTATACAACAAAACCTGGCGAAGCAATCAATTTATTTGCTTTGGGCTGCAACACCCATATGCCCCAGATGAATACGCACATGAGCAGGAAGTTCGTGAAATAGTCGTTGAACTTCACTTCCCTTTGGAGTTCAATTTTTGAAAGTGTTTTTGCCGCAAAAAATAAAATGTAAACACCTGCCGCGATAGCTATAAAAAATAATACAGGCAATGTAAGATCCATAACATTGTATATGCCTGCAGGAAGCACCGCGTAAAATTTCGCCGCAACAATTGTGAACAGGATAAAAACCGTACTACAAACAAGCATGGGTACGTTCATTCGCTTAAGTCCTGATTGTACGATTTGTTCCTGACCATAATAACCAATCGAAAATGACCAAAGAACAAAGAAGATAAGTCCAAGATAATAACTGGCATCCAAAAGAGGGCTTTCAAAAAACCAAAAGCCATAGATCAAAAACAACAAAAAAAGCTGCCAGTGCTTCAAGGATAATAGCCATTTCATATACTATGGTTGTTTGATTTGTTACTGCTTTTTAGAGCGAATAATTTTAATATTTACACTCAGGGAAATAACTTCAGCAAGTATACGCAATCTTTTAAAATCTTAAAACTTGAAAATTAAATACCATGAACAGCGAGACGCAGTGCCGGTGCAGCAATGAATCGCTACGGAAGCTTGGGAAAAGACCAGGGCAGCAACCACATACTCCACATCAATTACACATAGATCAATCCCAGGAACTCGTCTTTTTTTCTGCGGGAAACATCCACGACATCACCATTTTCCATCACCACCTGTCCTCCTTCACCCCGGATGTATTTGCTGATGTAATTGAGATTGATCAAATGACTGTTGTGAACCCGGAAGAAACGGTAAGGCATTAATAATTCTTCGAAATCCTTGAGCAAGCGGGTAACAAGCAAATTCTGTTTGTTCACAAGGAACAGCCGCGAATAATTGGTACTGGATTCAATGCGGATGATATTTTTAATGACAATGAATTCCAGTCCTTCATTGGTGGGAACCGCGATCTTATTATCCTGGCTCTTGTCTTCGTCCATCGACTGCTTCAATAAATTCAGGCGCTCTTTGGTATGCCTGTTCTTTTGCTGCAACAGCCTGTTGATGGCATTCTGCAAATCGGAAATCGAAACAGGCTTCACCAGGTAATCAAAAGCACTGATGCGCATGGCATCAATAGCAAAATGATTGTAGGCCGTAATGAAAATGATCTCGCCTTCAAAATCTCCGAGCACTTCCAAAAAACGAAACCCGTTCATCTTCGGCATCTCAATATCCAAAAACAACACATCGGGCTTTTGCTGACGCACCAACTGAATCGCATCTTCGGGTTTTTGTGAAGCCGCCAGCACTTTTACGGCGGGGCAATACTTCTCCAGTTTATTTTGCAGGTTTTGCAAACTATTCAATTCATCATCGATCAATATGGCTTTTAAACTATTGGTCATACTGGTTTGATCTTGATCTGGCATCGCGTACCCGCCGCATTGCCTGCTTCATCATAGAGGTCGGTGATCATCACTTCATCTCCTGCAGTTTGCGTCTGGTTAAAAATATTGATTCGCTCCTGAGTAATATGAAGGCCCACACTTCTGTGGTTCTTTCGGTTTTGTACCTGATACAAAGCTGCACGCTTACGTCCCACGCCATTGTCTTCAATGGTGTAGTGAATATAATCTCCCATCATCCGCACCCTGACTGATAATCGTAAATCGGATCGATCGCTATTCGCGAGTCCATGCACGATGGCGTTTTCTACAAAGGGCTGAATAAGTAGTGGAGGAACCTTGTAATTATCTTCGGTTAGCTCTTTGTCAATGCATACCTGATAGGAAAATTTATTGTGGAAACGGAACTGCTCCAGGTCCACGTAAAGTTGAAGGGCTTCGAGATCCTGCATCACGGGAATCAAATTATGAAGACTGTTTTCGAGAATGATCCGGATCAGGCGGGCAAATTTATTGAGGTAATCACTGGCCTGACGCTCTTTGTTCTGCATGATAAAATTTTCAATGCTGTTGAGGCTATTGAAAATAAAATGCGGATTCATTTGCGCACGAAGCGCGGTCATTTCCATCTCGGCCAGCTTTTGTTTGAACGCGGCCTGCCTCCGGATGTTGGCAATATTCCTTCGTATGATAAATGTGGCGAGAAGAATTGCTGCTGCAATCAGGGAAAGCCAGAATGCCCTGGTCTGCCACCAAAAAGCTTTGACGGTAATGTGCACGACATCTTCTTCTGCAGGAGCGAGCACCTGCTTATCTGATCCCTTTACATGAAGTGTATAGTTTCCCGGAGCAATGTTGTAAAAAACCAGGTGGCCATTTTCATTTTGTTGCCAGGAGTTCATGGCTCCATCCAACCTGTAATAATAATGCCGCGCATTGTTGCGGTCATAATTCATGATGGAAAAATCAAGCGCAAACCTGTTCTGCCCCGCCTCCACCACCATTGTTTTATCGTTGGACGCGGAGTGAAAAAAATAAGGCTTGTCCATCACGGATGCTTCGCTAAAATGGACTTCCGTTACAGGAGAAGCAGTCCTTAATAATTGTGCAGGATTGAAGCGAACCAGGTAGAGCCTCAGTCCCGAATACATATATCCATCCCTGTTAAGCCGCAAATCACCTTCCGCAAAATTGTTGGGCAATCCGTCCTGCGTGCTAAAATGTTTGATCTGACCCGATGCGGTTAAACAATAAAGCCCCCTGGTTGAATTCATCCAGAGATTTTTATGGTCGTCAAAACAAAGCGCGGAGATCTCCACTCCTCCAATCAGGGGATCATTGGTATAATCATGAATGATTTTTTTCCTGTCGGGATCAAATGCAAAAAGGCCTTTGAAGGTGCCGATCCAAAGCAGTCCCGATGCATCGCTGGTGATGTATTCAAAATCATTGCTGTGGTCCAGCAGCTGCTCACCGCTGAACTGGAATAGATGAACAAACCCCTTTGAAGTGCTGTCGAATTTGTAAAGGCCCTCGTTTCTTGTTCCCAGGAAAATTTCTTTTTTATTTCTTGAAAAAATGTTCATAATGAACATGGGCGCCGTGCAGGTTCCACTACTATCACAGGAGTAGTGTGCAGTAAATCTTTTTTTGGCCGGATCGAATACATATACGCCGTTAGCACCATTGTTACGGGTACGGATCCACCACTGATGGTCATTGGCAGGAATGATCGTGCGCAGTCCAATGGGCATATGCTCTCCAGAAACATTATAAAACTCTATCGCCATGGTCTTTTGATTCAGACGGACCAATGAATTCTCTGTTGTTATCCACACAAGGCTGTCACCCTGGCAATAAACGTAGAAGGGTTTTAATGTATCAAGGATGGAAAGATCCGGGTTTCTTTTTTGACTCGCGGAAATCCGCACAGGCAATTCTCCTGAGGAATGGAATACATAAATTCCTCTCTTCAACCAGGTGCTGAACCAGATCCCACGGCTGTTTTCATCGCAGGAGTAAACGAAATCACCAACTGCTTCCCTCGGCATGTCGTCCTGCGCATGAATGCCCCAAAGTTCAAATTGCTGTTGCGAGGGCCGAACATAACTCACACCATTGTCTGAACCAATCCAAAGAATATTCTGCTTGTCAACAAAAACGGTTGAAATATTATTTCCACTTAAAGAATATTCTTCCATATATCCAGGCTGGTATTGATAAAGCCTGCTTTTCAAACTCACCGGATCCAGCAGGACCAATCCACCATCTGTCCCTACAACCAGCCAGGTATAACTTTCCTTGTCTTTCCATTCTGTGATCGAATTAACCACGCCACTTTTATTTACAAGCGGAATTGCCTGGAAGCTTCCCTTCACCGGATCAAAACGGAGTAGTCCTCCGGAAAAAGAACCAATCCAGTAACGCAAATGAGAATCCTGGTACATGGTATATACATAGCCAGGACAATTCTCGAACCGCCTCTTTACACCCATTGTTTGTTTGTCTACCAGGAAAAGCTTGTTGGATGCAGCTCCCCATAATTGACCCTGGCGGTCTGCGATCAACGTACGGTAGGAATTGATCTCTTTTTGATCGAGCATCATCCTGAATCCAGGCTTTACTCTTGTATAATGAAGAAGGCTGTCGAATTTGTAAAGATTGGTAGTGTTGGTAGCCCAGGCAATGTTGTCGTCACCCAGATAAATAATTGCATACTGATCGCTTACAAGACTATTGCTGTCTGCAGGATTATGACGGAAATTGGAAAACTGTCCGTTGGACTTGTTGTAATAACTAATGCCTTCACTGGTGCAAACCCAGATGCCACGCTTTTGGTCGCACGCCAGGCTAAAAACACCATTGAAGATCAAAGAATTTTTTTCTCCGGGTATTTGATGAAAGCTGCTTACACGGTATCCGTCAAAACGATTGAGGCCATCGCTCGTTCCAATCCAGATAAAGCCATCACGGTCCTGTGCAATGCTGTTCACCTGGTTGTTTGACAATCCTTCTTTTTCTGCAAGATGACTGAATTGAATGTTGGGGAAGTTTTGCGCGTAATTTTTTCCTGCAAAAAAAAACAAAATGATATACCAGGCCGCAATTCGCATTTATATATGCTCTTATTTAAAGTTAGCACAAACGACCCGATTTGATCATCACTTCTCCAGAACAAACTAATGTGAAGGAACTTCAAAATCCTTGGTGGTAAAAACAAGTCCCGTTTGCGCTTCGATCAACTTGAGGTTAAAAGACGTGGTTTTTCCCTCGTTTTCAACAGCCACAATTTGCGCTCTAACCAGTCCTCCCCAGTTAAAAAGAGTTTGGTTGATAGCCATCATTTTAAGATTGGGATCTATTCCCATCAGCTTTTGCGCCAGCTGGGCAAAACCAGGAACTGAAGTACTCATATAATAATCCTGTTGTTCATGCTGATTTTTTTTCTGAAGATGGGTGCAGGTAAATGAATCTATCGTCACATTTCCAAGAACTTCAAGGTCCTCACCCTTGGACGGTTTGCCAGCCTTCGTGGTCTGTGTTCTATGATTCAGATAATTATACTCAGTGAGCTGGTAAGGGCTGGAAAACTTGTAAAAAAAAGCAACATGGCTCAACACGGCACTTCCATTTAGAAAAGTGACATCATAACGGAATCCGATAGAAGTATCCATGGCAATCTGGACGCCTACACCCATATTCGTGTATCCGTTCAATGATCCGGTATATTCCAGCAAGAATGTTTTCTGGTCATTTACAGGTTTCGACACAGTTTGATTTTTTGCCAGATGCATGACCAGGCCTCCGGTAAAGAGACTGAATACCGGAATCAACAGAAATAGCTTGAACTGCATAAGATTTTTTTTGAAATGAGTAATTGTGAGATAAGAAATAGTACGGATCTCTCGGAGCCTTTGAACTATAATTTGATAAATTCCACCCGACGATTATTGGCCTTGCCTTCAGCTGTTGAATTTTTGTCTATTGGCTGCGAAGCGCCCTTACCATCTGTCTGCAATCTTGATGCATCAATGCCAAAATCTTTGATCAGGCTTGCTTTCACGGCTTCGGCTCTTCTTTTTGACAGACTTAAATTATCTAAAGTGCTTCCATCGGAATCTGTGTGACCAATAATTTTGACATTCACCGAAGAATTTTCTGTGAGCACAGAAGCTATATCTTTTAATACGCCGTAGGACTGCGGTTTGATCTTGTCGCTATTGACGTCAAATAAAATTCCGCTGGTAACAAATTTTCCTTCGGTCATGAGTTTGGATCTGGTATCCGGCAGACCGACGGCAAATTTTAAATTGCCCAGCAGATAACGATCCTGATCTTTCACATCGCCAGAAATTTCAAACAAGGCAGTGCTGTAGGTTTTCGAATCCGGAAATGCCCTTGGAAGATCGAAGATTTTTTCTTCATTGAGATATACCCTTAATCTTTGTTTCTGTCTCCATATAGAAACATGAACGCTTTTCATTCCTGATGCAGATTTAAACTGCGTGGTGTTGATTTCATTTTTCATCGCGCTTTGTCCAGCGTCAAAACTTTCCATGTTGCCCAGGCCACCGTTGTTCAAACCACCGGTAGGATGAAGGCTGATCTTCACACCCGACCGCTTTTCACCTGTTATAAACCAGTTGTCAAAAGCAGCTTTATCATTTTTACCCGTGAGAAAATAAATAGAAAGCGCCGGTGAATAATAGCTGAATTTATCATTGCAAACCATGTCGTACTCAAACGTAAAATTGTCGGGCAGGGTCTTGATGTATTCAGGAATATATCTTCCCTGCTTGGTCATCATCAGCCAGTGACCTTCTTTGCCCGATGCATTCACTACTTCTCCGGTGCCATTGGTATTCCAGCTTGCCGGAAAATCGCCTATCTGGTCTTTTGAAAAATCATCATAGGCAAGCACTTTGTCGCCCGGAATGAAATCAAACTTGCTATAGGTCTTCAGCTCCTGGGTATTGCCTTCACTCATTTTGCCTGAATTGCTTTGCGGTGAAGCGGAAGCTTTGTTGTTGTCATCTTTTGATTGAGAGGTCGTCTTGCTTTTCTTGTCAAAAATTTTGTTCAACAATTTGTCTGTTATTTTATCGCCCGCTTTTTGCGTTACGGCATTGGCACCTTCTTTTACGCCTTCGCCTGCCTGTTGTTTGAGAACGGAGGATGTGGATTGCGACAGGGCCGGTAAAGCAAAGATTGCCGAAAAGGCAAAGAGAAATAATGATCGCATACAAAAGTTTTTAAGATTGATAAATGGGGCTGTTCAACGGGTAAGAATGAATTGTGGAAAGCGTTTGTAAGCTAGTGATGAAAAAAAGCGGGAGCCAGGCCGAGTCAATAGACGGGGCAAATGAATCAATATCTGGTAGCGGGGGAAAATATCCGGTAGGAAAAAGAGATGACTGAGGACTGAGAACTTCGAGCCGCGCGCTGCGAGTTGAGGGCTCACTGTATTAGCCCACCACAAGAGCAATGCTTTTATAGTTAGAAATTAAGTTGGCTGGTTTTAAAGTCGGGGGGATTGCTTCGCTGCGCTCGCAATGACGTTTATGGGTTTCGGACTGATCTTAAAGTTGAAGGCGGAAGGCATTCACTCAATGAAAAAGCCAGGTTCATATCGTAAAACAAGCAATCGAATTAAATTAAAATTCGAAACCTATGAACGACATTGCGAGCGCTGCGAAGCAATCCCCTCGAACTGAAGACGCTAACCAAACTCCAACTATAAACAACCATGACCCAGGCTAATACAATGTGCCCGAAGCCCGAACCTCATAGCTCGCAGCTTTCTCTCTAATCATTTAATCCCTTTCCCTTGAGAATCTGAGGGATATATTTCTCTACCCTGGAGGTCCGGGTACTGGATTGCCTGGGTGCGGAAAAATAAAGACCATAGGCCCTTTGCCTTCCAGGTGTCAGTGCTTCAAAAGCTATTTTGAGTGCAGAACTTTCTTTTAATTTTTGCTGGA
>JBJMLU010000199.1:0-11869 GCA_045805145.1 Flavisolibacter sp.
AAACCATCAAGACCGAACGGGTGAATGGACTTCGCATCTTTACAATTTCAGTGAGGCCCCGCCAACTTTCTAATGCTACGGTGGAAGGTGAGATCACGGTTCAGGACAGCAGCTTTGCCATTTTGCATACCCGCTTTAGTTTTCCCTCTTATCATTTGCCCGAATATGATTTTTTTGAAGTGGACCAGCAATACAGCTTTGTTCAGAATAAGGCATGGATGCTCAGCCGCCAGCAATTCAATTACTATTCAAAAGCAGGAAAACATCTTCTCTCTGGCCAAACCATGGTGACTTACACAGATTATGTGTTGAACAAAAATTTTGGAAGAAATTATTTCGGCACGGAAGTCAGTGCTACTGCAGAAACTGCTTATGAAAAGGACAGTAGTTTTTGGCAAACAGCAAGAGTAGAACCCCTCACGCCAAAAGAAATCCGTTTCATCCGTTACCAGGACAGTATTTTCCAGGCTTCGCATACTGCTGCCTATCTTGACTCGATGGACCGGGCCAATAACAAGATCACCTGGAAAAAACTCGGACTCTTTGGTCAAACTTTTTATCACCGTTTGAAAGAGCGCACCTGGGTGGTTCCCCCTCTGATCTCATTGTATGAGCCCTTCCAGTTTGGAGGTAGCCGGATACATCCGTCTTTTTATTATTTTAAACGATACCCCACCAAAAAAGACATTTCAATTTATGCGGACCTCAGTTATGGTTTGCGGAATAACGACATCAACGGAATAGTCCGTTTCCGTAGAATGTACAATCCTTTCAACCGGGGATATTACCAGGTTTCTATCAACAGGGACTTTTATCATATTTACGAGGGTGATGCCTGGATCAACCAGATTCAGAGAAGCAGTTATTTCCTGAATAATTTTATTGGAGCAGAACACGAGCTGGAACTTACGAATGGACTGTTCCTGTTTACAGAAGCTGATTATGCATGGCGACGTTCAGTGGTGGGATACAAGACCAATCCAAAAGTAGACAGCCTCTTTGGTAGTGTACTGACCAACAACAATAATCAACCGGTGAATTTTGATCCTTACAACGCTTTTTACACTGGAGTAAGATTGAGATACACACCTGGCCAGCGCTATATACGCGAGCCAAAAGAAAAAGTGATCCTCGGATCCCGCTGGCCCACATTCTATGCACAATGGAAAAAAGGAGTGCCGAATATTTTTGGAAGCAAGGTAGATTTTGATTATGTGGAATATGGAATGGAACAGAATATCAGCATAGGCATACTGGGAAATCTTCATTACAATATCAAAACAGGAAACTTTCTCAACCAGAGCGGATTGAAATTACTCGACTATCATTATCAACGTCGTGGTGATCCGTTCTTATTCATGAACCCTGATGAAGCTTTCCAGGCACTCGACTCTACCTTCCCTGTATTCAAACGTTTTTACCAGGGACACATGGTCCATGAATTCAATGGAGCCCTGATCAACAAAATCCCTTTACTCAAAAAACTGCAGCTGCGCGAAGTAGCCGGAGCAGGCTTCCTGATCGCGCCCGAAAGAAATCTTACCTATGCGGAATTGTTCGGTGGAGTGGAAAGAGTGTTCAAATGGCCCTTTAATCCCCTCACCAAGTTCAAGCTGGGTGTGTATGTTGTGGGATCCATGGCCAATAAATTCACCAACCCCATTCAGTTCAAAGTTGGACTAACGACCTGGGACAAGCGCAGAAATAAATGGCATTAAAACAGAAGTCGGTTTTTTAGAAAGAATATTTCCGGCTTCGAGTCGTGAGCTGTGAGCTTCGAGACCACTTTTGTTGGTTTGTTCGCGTCTGCGACAATTTCGCATTATAAATCAAATCTCAGTTCTGAGTCTTCTGATCCTTTGCATATTATTTCTCCTGGCTTCATCCAAATCTAAATTAGTCCGGATATACCATCCATGCAGCTGCTGGTTCAGTTGTGAAAGGAAAAGGAATCCTGCAAACCAATTCAGAATTTTAGGTATCATCGGAAATGTTTGATTCATATAAAAGAGAGCAACCAAATCCCAATTCCAATTCCTATTCTACCTAACGCCGCCCACCTCTATAAAACGCTCCAAATCATCATGCACCCCATTCACCATTCACCATTCACTATTCACCATTCACCATTGACCATTCACCATTCACCGCCCCAGCCCTTCAAAAACATATTTCGTCTGACTCCAGAAATTGTCCAGGGCCATTAGTCTGGGCTTGAAAAAGGAAACCAGTTCAGGCCAGTCTTCTTTTTTAAAAATGTTGACGTTCTGTTTGTCCTGAAATATGCGGCTTATGGTCCGCCCTTGTTCATCCTGGTCCTGAAAACGCCATTGCCATACTTCACCGGTGCATTCTTCCAGGAGTTTTTTCAATTGGGAAAACTGCTCAAAGTAAAGCTCGCGTATTCCGTGATCTTTATGGGTCAGCTCTATGCCAACAGAAGCTTTTTTATTGTCGGCATGCATGCGAAATGAAATATTCTTTTCTCCTGTTTTATAGTTGATCCAGTTGATCTTCTCTCCTTCTGCCGACGGAACAAGGGCCATGTATTGCCCGAATCCTGTCCAGAACTCCTGCCTTAACAATGAAGCTTCCTGCCGCGAATACATGAAGCAAAAATAGTTGGTAGTTGATAGTTGATAGTTGGTAGAAGAGAGAGGAGGGCGCGGAGGTTCTCGCAAAGAAAAGCATCGATGACAAAATTTTTTATAATACGGAGCTTTTTCTTTTACCTCTCCCTGAAGTACCATAACCCCACTTCTGCATAAGCGTCCGCGCCGTCTTTTCTCTGCGATTGGTCTCTTTACTCTCTCTTCTACCAACTATCAACTACCAACTACCAACTTTCCCTCCTACCTTCTTGCCAAATAAAACGTATATTCATATACAACCGTTTTTAGTCCTTGAAAGACCTTATTTCTATCGCTCAATTACCAGGACTAATGGCTAACTTGAAACATACTGTCTGGTGCTTATTGTTTGTGGGCGCTGGCTTGCTGGCCAGGGCTGACCATATTACAGGAGGACAGATGTTCTATAGCCTGAGCGGTTTTAGCAATGGTAAATACACTTATGATGTAACGCTGCAGCTGTATATGCGCTGCAACAGCGGCCGACAATTCAACAATCCCACCATCGTCTCCGTATTTGACAGGATCAATGGCACCAGGATCACCGACCTCTCTGTTAGTCTTTCGGGTCAGGATAATATCACCCTTCCTTCCAATTCCAATCCCTGTGTGTCCAATCCTCCGCTGGTTTGTTATGACGTGGGACTTTATCATTTCAGTGTAACCTTACCTCCCTCTTCAAATGGATATATCATTGCCAGCCAGGTAAATTATCGCATTGCAGGCATCAACAATCTTTCTCCTGGATATGGATTGATCGGGGCTACTTATGCTGCAGAAATTCCAGGAACAAGCGGCATCGCCAATGGTCCTCAGAATAACAGCGCGCAATTTGTTGGGACAGACCTGGTGATGGTTTGTGCTGACAACCCTTTTACTTATAGTTTTGCCGCTAACGATGGCGATAATGACAAACTTCGCTATTCCTTCTGCGGAGCCTATGTAAGTGGCAACTCGGGAACTGTAGCACCTCCTCCTGCTCCTCCTTTTCAATATGTTCCCTATGGTTCCGGATATTCAATGAACAGTCCACTCGGAGTCAACGTGAAGATCGATCAGAACACAGGACTCATTACTGGAACGGCACCGGAAGCAGGCGTGTATGTGGTTACGGTTTGTGTGGACGAGATCCGAAATGGGACTGTCATTGCCACACAAAGAAAAGACCTCCAGATATTCATTGCACCATGCACCATTGCCGCCGCTATGCTGGAGCCGGAATACATGTTGTGCAGGAATACTAAATCCATCAACCTGTCCAACCAGTCTCAAAGTCCTTTAATCCATTCTTATAGCTGGAAAATATTTAACCCGCAAGGTGCGCAAATCCTAAGTTCTACTGCCGCTACAGTTAATTATACTTTCGCTGACACAGGATTGTACCGGGTTCACCTGGAGATCAATCCCGATGATCAGTGCTCCGATTCTACCAGCAGCCTGGTAAGGGTCTACCCTGGATTTTTTCCTGATTTTGGATATGAGGGCGTTTGTTTTCAAAGGGCCACAAAGTTTACCGATGCTTCAACATCTGTATATGGAAAAGTGAATTCATGGACCTGGGATTTTGGACAACCTGGTTCGCCTGGTGATTTTTCTTTATCACCGAACCCCTCCTACACTTACCCCGACCAGGGATTCAAATCGGTGCAGCTCATAGCAACCGACACAAAAGGGTGCAGAGACACTGTCATCAAATCAGTAGCCATCGTTGACAAGCCCCCAATTACACTCGCTTTCAGAGATACTTTGATCTGTGTGAAGGATACATTAACACTACATGCATCGGGAGGCGGCGTTTTCAGTTGGTCGCCGAATAACAATATCATCAACGCAAATTCTGCAAGTCCCCAGGTTTATCCGGTGAATACTTTTACCTATATCGTAAACCTGGACGACGATGGATGCCTGAATAAAGATTCGGTGAGAGTGAGAGTAGTGGACCATGTAAGCCTCCAGGTGATGAATGATACTGTGATCTGCCAGGGAGATTCTATTAGGCTGAGGGTAATATCTAACGGTCTACAGTATGCGTGGAAGCCTTCTTCCCAATTCATCAATCCTTCATTAGCAAACCCAATCTGCATTACTGTGGCTACCACCACTTACCAGGTGAAGGCAATCATTGGAGGATGTTCCGCAACCAAACCGGTCGTCGTGAGCACCATCCCTTACCCGCTCGCGAATGCCGGTCCTGATACAGTTATTTGTTTTGGTACGTCAGCGCAGCTTCATGGATCCATCAACGGAATTTCATTCTCCTGGTCTTCACCCGCAAGTCTCAATAACAGAAATGT
Organism: Flavisolibacter sp.; assembly: GCA_045805145.1. Taxonomy (GTDB): domain Bacteria; phylum Bacteroidota; class Bacteroidia; order Chitinophagales; family Chitinophagaceae; genus Flavisolibacter. The sequence goes on from JBJMLU010000199.1 coordinate 4,925, forward strand.
TCTCGATCCTGTTGCTAATCCCGCATTTACAACTGCTTATATTCTTTCGGCGTTTGATAACCTGGGTTGCCCAAAACCAGGTAAGGATACGATAATCGTTACAGTCCGTCCGAAGATCAATGCATTTGCCGGAAGAGATACTGCTGTTGTAATCGACCAGCCCTTGCAGATGCAGGCTACCGGAGGATCTTCTTATCAATGGTTACCACCGCTCTATCTTTCTTCTTCTACTGTTTCCAATCCGGTAGCCACCTTTACTTCCGAGTCTGATGGATTCCGGTATAAAGTGATTGTATTCGATGAAGCAGGATGCAGGGATTCATCTGCTTTGTTGGTCAAAATTTACAAGACGCTGCCTTCAGTGTTTGTTCCCAGCGCGTTTACACCCAATAATGATGGAAAAAACGATCTCGTGCGGCCCATCGGGGTAGGTATAGGACAAATCCTGTTTTTCAATATTTACAACCGTTGGGGCCAATTGGTATTCAGCACTACTACAAATGGAAAAGGTTGGGATGGAAAAATAAACGGGAAAGAACAGAGCCCCGGCACCTTCATCTGGTTGGTAAAAGCCCTTGACTATAAAGGCCGGCCCTATCTACAGCAGGGAACGGTAACTCTTATTCGCTAAAAATCCTCTTATTTACTCAGCATTGTGGCAGGGCTTCCCCACTGATAGCTTTTTCCTGAAGCAGGCGAAATATTTTTTAAGCAGAACTGATTTATGGCACACTATTCTCAATAGTAAGATAAATTAAATAAGAAACTAAAACCGATTTTATGAAACAGGTGTTGCAAAGGTTACTGGTGGCGGATGAAGAGACCCATGAAAAATTTCGAATGAGCACAACGATCTTTATGATCCTTTTATTTCTAACTTTCTGGGGTGTAAGTTTCTATGTGCTTGTCAATAGTCTCGCCTAAAATAATTTACTCAAATAACTATTATAACTAAGCCTCCGCTCAGGAGGCTTTTATTTTTTTCCAATCTCTATCTTTACACGAGAATGGAAAAAACAAAATTTTGTATTGCATCTGCTGATGATGTTGCGCAACTTGTACCGTTGATCAACAGTGCTTACCGCGGCGAAGAAGCAAAAATGGGATGGACACATGAAGCCGACCTCATTGAAGGAACAAAAAGAATTGACGAAGTTTCGCTGCTGGAAATGATGCAAAATCCAAATGCTTCTATTTTAAAAATAATGGAGCAGCAAAAGATCATTGGCTGCGTGTATTTGGAAAAAAAGGGAAGCCGCATGTATCTGGGCATGCTTACAGTATCTCCGCGAATACAAGGAAAGGGAACTGGCAAACAACTACTCAGGGCTGCAGAAGATTTTGCGGTTGAAAAAAATTGCCGCCTCATTGAAATGACCGTGATTTCTGCAAGAACTGAATTAATTGATTGGTACAGGCGCAATGGATATCACAACACAGGCATCACAAAACCTTTTCCTGATGACGGGCGTTTTGGAAAAACCCGCCGCAAGATTGAATTCATTGTCATGGAAAAAAAACTCTGAATCCTTATCTTTCTCGTCTACCAACTACCAACTATCAACTACCAACTCTCACAATGATTCAGATTTATAATTTTCTAGGCAGCTGGCAACTGTTTCCCGAGAAAGGAACTTACGAATGGGGCGAGCGTCCGAAAAGTGGCATCTACAAAATCGAATCATCTGAAAATAAAAAAGAACTGGCCATCAGCCATAGCTGGGTGACTCTCGAGAACCAGGCATTCAGTGCTGAATACAGAGTTCGTGCTGATGGTGAACTTCATCCCTCCGATAATAGTTTGCTTGCCGATCAAATACAAGTGGTCTTTGTTGACAGCATTAATTTTGAAATGCATTTTTATCACGAGGGTCGGGTCAGGCTTCATGTGATTCACGAGATCATGCCCAATGGTTATTTAAAGATCACGCAGCAGGGCGAGAAAAAAGATCGTTCGGCCTATACCAATTCAGAATTCTTTCACAAGCAAATGAGCGTTCTTCCCTATTCCGCTTCTGTTGCGGGCGCACTGGTAAAACCTACTGAAGAAGGCGTGATCCGTCATAAGGCCCTTACCGCGATGGAGGAACAAACCAATATGCAGCTCGATCAAATTAGGAGACAGATTGAGCTGCTGGCATTGCAGGCACAGGAGATCCACAAAAGAAAAGAACTATCCATGCTGATCTACGGAGCCAAACTTTCTTTCAAACCCGACATCGGACAGATCTATTATCTCTATGAAAAAAATGACGGTGGCCACATGATCTCTCTCATCTCTCCACGCGAGTGGGGTGCGTCCATGCCCTGGAAAAAATACGTAGCCTCTGTTCAGTTACTGGCAGATCATACTTGGAGGGAGGTTGATAGTTGATAGTTGGTAGTTGGTAGTTGATAGAAGAAAGAGAAAGAGTAAGAGAGCGAAAAGACAACCGCAGAAGGAGGACCCAGAGGTTTTCGCAGAAAGGTATTGATGGCAGTTGCTATCTCCTTTGCGTCCCTTTGCGCATTCATTGGGTTCTCTGCGGTTAAATCTCTCTTCTTCTCTTTCTCTTTCTCTTTCTCCTATCAACTATCGACTATCAACTATCTCCTATTTTTGCCCAATGACAAAGCTATCCGTCAACATCAACAAGATCGCAACGCTTCGAAATAGCCGGGGTGGAAATAATCCTGATGTGGTGAAGGCGGCCATTGATGCACAACGTTACGGCGCCGACGGCATTACGGTTCATCCAAGGCCCGACGAACGTCACATCCGTTACCAGGATGTGCGTGATATAAAAAAGATCATCAGCACGGAATTCAATATCGAAGGCAATTCAAGGGAACAGAAATTCGTGGACCTTGTACTGGAGACAAAGCCGGACCAGGTAACACTGGTTCCGGATGAGGGAAATCAAATTACTTCCGATCATGGATGGGACACCATAAAACATCGAGACTATCTGCGTGAAATTATTTCTGTATTTCAAAAATCAGGGATTCGCGTTTCCATTTTTGTTGATCCGGTTGTAGACATGATAGAAGGAGCTGCAAAAACCGGGACGGACCGCATAGAATTATACACAGAAGCCTACGCGCGACAATCAGCAGCAGGCAACAGGCAAAAAGCCATCACGCCTTATGTAACAGCAGCCAAAAAAGCAAAAGACCTTGGACTCGGGCTGAATGCAGGTCACGACCTTGATTTACACAACCTGCAATATTTCAAGACAAACATCCCCTGGCTCGATGAAGTCAGTATCGGTCATGCCCTGATCAGCGATGCCCTCTATCTTGGATTTGAAAATGCCATCCAGCTGTATAAAAGACAATTGGCGGAATAGCTTGGTAGTTGATGGTTGATAGTTCGTAGAAGGGAGAGAAAAGAGAACTGATAATTTTGAGAAGCTTTGAGCTTGGACCAATAAGCAGCAAGAATTATAAGCCTTCTTAAAACAAATTTCTCTGCGGTTATTCTCTTCTATCAACTATCAACTACCCACTACCAACTATGAACTATATCGCTGGAATCATCGGAATACTCGGGACTGCAGGACTGGCTGGTGCTGCGGCGCCGAGTACACCCAGTGAACTGGTCATGAGTGATTTGCCCAGAGTCTCTGTAATTTTTTTGGTGAGACCCGTTGTTTTTTTCCGCTGTCTGTAGATGATAACACCCAGGGTAACCAGTGCAGCAGCAGCCAGTACTTTCACCAACATGCTTTTGTTGGCGGGTGGAATTTTAGTAGGAACTCCATCTTCGTTGAATTCTGCAGCTTGCTTTACATATCTGCCCGAAGCTGGTATTCCACTCTTCCAGAATTCACGCGCCAGCTTGTGTAATTCTTTTCTTGCTTCATCACCATAAAGCGACTGTCCATGGCCCGTGCTGATAACATTGGGCTCCAATGCTGCTAATGCTTTTACCGAACGGGCAGCTGCACCCCAGTCAGGAGTAAAATATTTTGGAGGACCACAAACAAATTTTTTCTGTGTGGCCACGGCTAGCAATGACTCCTGCATCGTGGTAACAAAAGCATCGCCGGCAATGAGCACACCATCTTTCTCACGGAACAGGCTGATATGACCAGGCGAATGTCCGGGTGTATGAATCCATCGCCAGTCTTCCAGTTCCGTGATGCTTCCATCTTCAGGGAGTTCACGCAAATAAGATGCTGCATTAATAGGACCGCTCGGATAAACAAAGGACAATAAAGACATAGCGCCTCCGCCTACCGTTGGATCAGGTGGAGGATAAGAACTCTGACCTGTGAGATAAGGCCGTTCCATATGATGACAATAAACAGGTACACCCCATTCTTCCGCAAGCTCAATCAAGGATCCACGATGATCGAAATGGGCGTGGGTCATGATGATGGCGCGGGGCCTGCTTCCCTTACCAAAGACTTCGGCAACAAGTGGACGAACTTTCGATGCCGTGGTTTTTAAACCAGCGTCAACCATAACCCATCCTGTTGCTTCGCGATCCTGAATAAAATATACATTGACAAAAATGTCTTTGAGTCGCCATACACCAGGCGCCACCAGCCAGCTGTGCATGCCGGCAGGTCTTTCCTCAGTTGAAGTTTGCTCTCGCCTGTCTACGAATGTCCGGTTCATAATTGTTGATTTAGCAGTAGCAGGCACAAATTGTATACCATGGGTTGTTTAAAAAGCTGAGAGCTGAGAGCTAAGAGCTGCGAGCGGTTAGGTAAGAGCTATTGGCTATTGGCTATTGGCTGTTAGCTGTTGGCTGTTAGCTCACGGCTCCGAGCTCAAAGCTCAAAGCTCTGAGCTCACAGCTGGGAGCAACGAATCATGCGCTGCGAGAAGTTCATTAGTTACGCTGTTATTTTTTTCTCAGTAAATGTTTGAACCTGCTAAAGGTTTCGGGTTGAATGTTCAGATAAGAAGCGAGGTATTTTTGGGGAACACGTTGCAGCAGCTCGGGATTTTTGTGAACGAAATCGAGGAAACGTTCGCGTGGTGTGAGGCGGATCATGTTCATTTGCCATCGGTCTTTGATCACCATCGTAAAGGTGATCACCAGCCGGCCCAGTCTTTCCATTTTATGGCTCCCCGCATAAAGTTTCTCCAGGTTCTCATAAGTGATCGACACCAGGGTGGTAGTCTCGATGGCTTCAATAACATATTCGGAAGGCGTGCGGCTATGAAATGATTCCTGTGCGTGAATGATGTGGCCTTCTGTGGAGATCTGGGTATTGATTTCTTCTTTTCCTTTTTTATAGAATTTGCGCACCAGTCCCCTGGTTACAAAATTGAGATACTCTTCCACTTCACCTGCAGCAAGAATGGTTTGCTTTTTTTTGAAATGACGCAGTTCCAAAAATGGCCTGATCAATCTGTCGAATTCGTCCTCCGAAAGATCAATGAATTTATGTAGAAACTGAAAAAAAGGCCTCATGTTATCCATTGCCGGAAATTTCAAGTTTGAGGACAAACTGAAGCAAATATTGTACTAAATCTGCTATTGAGAAAACCTTAGTTTTGCCGATTATTAAAAACAAAGCAGCCCATGGCAAAGAAGATCAAAGTAGCCAAGCCCGTAGTGGAACTGGATGGCGATGAAATGACAAGAATTATCTGGAAGTTCATTAAAGATAAACTCATTCTCCCCTACCTCGACGTGGATATCAAATACTATGACCTGGGTATTGAATACCGCGATCAGACCAATGACCAGGTGACTGTTGATTCTGCGAACGCCATTCGCCAATACGGCGTTGGCATCAAATGCGCCACCATCACCCCGGATGAAGCAAGGGTGAAAGAATTTAACCTGAAGCAAATGTGGAAGAGCCCGAACGGAACCATTCGCAATATTCTCGATGGAACTGTGTTTCGCGAGCCCATTGTTATCAAGAATATTCCGCGCCTCGTGACCACCTGGGACAGGCCCATTGTAGTCGGCCGTCACGCCTTCGGCGACCAGTACCGCGCTACTGATTTTGTCGTAAAAGGAAAAGGAAAATTGAAAATAAGTTTTGAAGGAGAGAATGGAGAGAAACAGGAATACGAAGTGTACAATTATACCGGTGAAGGTGGTGTTGCATTAGCCATGTACAATACTGATGAAAGTATTCGAGGCTTTGCCAAAAGTTGTATGAACATGGCACTTCAAAAGAAATGGCCTCTGTACATGAGCACAAAGAATACAATCCTCAAAAAATATGACGGCCGCTTCAAAGACATCTTCCAGGAAATCTACGATGGAGAATTCAAAAATAAATTCAAGGAAGCAGGCATCACATATGAACATCGTCTCATCGACGACATGGTAGCATCTGCTCTCAAATGGAATGGAGGATTTGTATGGGCCTGCAAAAATTACGATGGAGATGTACAAAGCGATTCTGTAGCCCAGGGTTTCGGCTCTCTTGGTTTGATGACTTCCGTTTTGATCACACCTGATGGCAAAACGATGGAAGCTGAAGCTGCCCACGGAACCGTGACACGTCACTACCGCGAATATCAAAAAGGCAATCCTACATCCACCAATCCGATCGCTTCCATTTTCGCATGGACAAGAGGACTCGCATTTCGTGGAAAACTGGATAACAACCAGGAGCTGATTGATTTTTGCAATGCTCTGGAACAAGTCTGTATTGAAACGGTTGAATCCGGAAAGATGACCAAAGACCTCGCCTCCACCATCAATCCCGGAAAGGCAGAACACGGAAAAGATTATTTATACACGGAAGAATTTCTGGATGCTATTGATTCGAATTTGAAGAAAAAGATGAAAATGTAGAAAGAGCTGCTGGCTGTGAGCTGTTAGCTGCTAGCTTTTTCTTAGTTGTAGCCTTCGGCTAAGACATTGTTGATTATGGTTGCAAGATGAACGAGCTGATTTAGATCGAGGGGATTGCTTCGCTCCGCTCGCAATGACGTTTAAATTAAAAAGCTTATAACAGTTCTCAGACTGGCCTTAGGCGAGCG
>JBJMLU010000200.1:0-52337 GCA_045805145.1 Flavisolibacter sp.
TAAGCCAGGTCCAGAGCAGCATATTTATTAAATCCCACTTTGCTTAACACCTGTTTGTAAAACACCATCAAGCGATTCAGTTTCTCTTCAATATTCGAAGCATCACCCAGGCGAATCACATGGTCGCCAATCACCGGGAGCAATTCAAACTTTCTTTCCTGGGTAATGTCGATCTGTCCGATCTGCGCGTTCCAGAAAGGATCATGATAGACATAGCTTGTGATTTGTTTCACTCCATCCAGCAAAGCACTGTCGCGCGCATTCATTCTGCCCGCTCCCATAAATCCTGTCACCACCGGAACACGAACACTGATCTTATCAAGCAAGGGCATTCGGTGTCCCGAACTGTCGATGTAAAATGAAGCGCCTTCTGTGGTAAAGACCCGTGCAATGGGCTCACGCTCCTGCACCGATACATGCAGCACATCGCGACTATCGAAATACAACTCCGCATTTCTGATCCAGGCATTGTTCTCCAAAGACCTTTCCAGTCTTCCCAGGTCAATGGTGGACTCCGATCTTTTTACCAATGATCCTCCAGCCACAGTTTCCAGTTGCTTCTGTACATCTTCTTTTTCTACATAATCATTTTCAGCAGATCCTTTGATTTGTATCAGCAGTTCCCGGCAAACATGATCGTGCTGCTTTCTATTGGCAGAAACCAGCAGGATGCCCAGCCCGGCGACGACAAGGAACCAGGCACCGAGTATCAGTATCTTTCTAATGATTTTCTTTTTATTCACGATAGCTGTTCTAAAATTTTTTTCACCGGATTCACCAGTGCATCGATGTCGCCGGCTCCGGCCATCACAATCACTTCTCCAAATTCCTTATCAATATTTTTTACATGCTCCCTCATCCAGTTCATCAGTCCTTCTCTAGTCACCACGAGTTTGTCCTCACGCTTTATTTTTTCCAAAATCATTTCACTGCTCACCCCTTCAATGGGAAGTTCCCTTGCCGGGTAGATGGGCAGAAGCAAGATCCTGTCTGCGAGCGAAAGAGATTCGGCAAATCCTTCCGCGAGATCCCTGGTCCTCGAAAAGAGGTGAGGCTGAAAAACCACCGTGACCTGCCTCCTTGCGAAGAGGCTGCGAACACCCATCAGCAAGGCACGCAATTCTTCGGGATGGTGAGCATAGTCGTCGATCATCACCGGCTCAATCCATGCACCCTTCTTCTGTTTTTGAGGAGGAAGGATGTATTCAAACCTTCGCTTCACACCCCTGAATTGCGATACTGCCGAACGGATCTTCTCTTCTTCAATTCCTAATGCATCTGCTATGGCAATGGCCGCAAGAGAATTTTCCACATTGTGCATCCCCCCGATCTGCAAGGCAATGCCTGAAAGAACTTTATTTTTTATCAATACATCGTACCGGTATCCGCCTTCTTCAATCTTTATATTTTCTGCAAAAACATCGGCCGCATCATTTTGTACGCTGTAGGTCCATTTTTTTTCCAGGACTATTTCTTTTACACGCTTCAATCCAAATTTTCCTACCAACAGTCCATTCTTTTTAATTTTATTTCCAAAAGCAACAAAAGCGTCCTGCATGTTCTTCTCATCTCCATAAATGTCCAGGTGATCGGCATCCATCGCGGTGATCACAGCCATGTCGGGACTCAATTTCAAAAAGCTTCGGTCGTATTCATCTGCTTCGATCACGGAAACATTGCGTTCACTGTTCCAGAAATTGGTTCCATAGTTCACCGAGATCCCACCCAGAAAAGCATTGCATCCATAATCACTCTGCCTCAGTATATGCGCGATCATGGTACTGATCGTTGTCTTTCCATGGGTGCCTGCTACACAGATGTTGAACGATCCTGAACTGATGGCTTCCAGCACATCGCTTCTTTTTACCACCCGGTAACCATGCTCGCGGTAATAAACCAGTTCGGCATGACCGGCGGGAACTGCGGGCGTGTACACCACAAGGTCAACATCCTTCGAAATATTTTTTACATCCTCCCTGTAGTGTACCGAAATGCCTTCGCTTTCGAGTTCTTTTGTGAGTGCAGTTTCCGTTTTATCATAACCGCTCACCCGCACACCCTTTGAATTAAAGTACCGGGCCAGTGCACTCATGCCAATTCCTCCTATTCCAATGAAACAGACCTTTCCAATGCTCTTCAGATCAATGCCACTACTGTTCTCATTTTCTTTCATTCCTGGCTATGCTGTTTAAAATTTCCTGTGCTATGCGGTCATCGGCGTTCACCACCGCATACTTTCCAATATTTTCTTTCAACTCATTTTGTTTCGGTTCGTTCATTGCAAGCTGAAGAACTTCTATCACCATTTTTTCCTTCGCTTCACTGTCCTTCACCATCAGTGCTGCATTTTTCTCCACCAGGTTCCTCGCATTCACAGTCTGATGATCTTCGGCAGCAAAAGGATAGGGCACGAACAAAACGGGCTTTTGAACCACACAGAGTTCGGCGATGGCCATAGCACCGGCACGCGATATGACGATGTCGGCAGCGGCATAGGCATTTTCCATCTGCGTGATAAAATCACTGACTTTCACGTTCGGCTGGTTAGCGGCCAGTTTTCTCCATTTTGCTGCATCTGTTTTTCCTGTTTGCCAGATCAACTGCATACCCGACTGCACCAGTTGTTCCAGTCCCTGTCCTATAGCTTCATTAATGGAACGGGCGCCCAGACTTCCGCCAACGATCAACAATGTTTTCCTTCTTTCGCTGAGTCCAAAAAATTCTTCGGCCATTTTTTTATCAATGGAAGGAACACGAACAATCGCGGGACGAACCGGATTCCCTGTGAGAAGAATTTTTTGCGCCGGAAAAAATTTCTCCATTCCATCCGATGCTACAAAGACCTTTGTTGCTTTTTTTCCCAACAGGATGTTTGATTTCCCTGCAAAGGAATTGGACTCGTGGATGAAGCTTGGAATTCCTTTCGCCTGTGCATAGCGCAGCACAGGAAAAGAAGAATATCCACCTACACCAACTACGGCATCCGGAGTAAACTGTTTTATGATCTTGCGCACCTGCGAAAAACTCCGCATCAGTTTAAACGGCAAACCAATATTTTTAATCAAAGAACTTCTGTTGAAACCTGCAATGTCCAATCCTTCTATTCTGTAACCAGCCTGCGGCACTTTCTCCATTTCCATTCTGCCCTTTGCCCCGATAAAAAGAATTTCCGTATCGGGATCCGATTTTTTCAAGGCATTAGCGATGGCAATGGCCGGAAAAATATGCCCTCCTGTTCCTCCGCCGGCTATAATGATTTTTTTCGCCATCAGTCAGTTTATTCTTCTTCGTCCTCTTCGTCCTCGTCCTGTTCTTCATCATCATATTCTTCTTCCTCTGCTTCTTCAGCTTCTGCTCTCTTTTTTCCTTCCAGTTGTTCTACGTTTCTCGACACGCTCAGAATGATTCCAATGGAAAGACAGGTAAACAAAAAACTGCTTCCGCCCATGCTCACCAGAGGAAGGGTAACACCGGTCACCGGAAAAAGATTTACGTTCACCGCCATATTGGCCATGGCCTGGAGCACCAGCGTAAAACTGAGTCCCAATGCCAGGAATGCTCCAAAAGCAAAAGGACATTTCTTAAAGAGCTGAATGCTCCTGTACAAAAAGACCAGATAGATAAATAGTATAAAGGCACCACCCAGCAATCCATATTCTTCAATCAGCGTGGCAAAAATGTAATCGTTGTAAGCCTGTGGTAAAAAATTTCTCGCTTCTCCATTGCCAGGACCTTTTCCAATGAACCCTCCTCTTGCAATGGCGATCTTGGCCTGGTTCACCTGATAGTGATCATCGTCCGCATCTTTTGATCCGTAAACAAAGTTTTCAACTCTTCCGATCCAGGTATCCAGTCGTGCAAAAATTCTTGATGATTTTTCTTTTGAGGGATTGGCTACTTCCTCCGTATTTGATTTATGTTTTATCACCGCAGCCATCACCAGAAAAGTTACAGGTATCAGTGCCAGTCCAATTACCAGTATCAAATGCTTTGCACTCACACGACCAATGAACATGAGCAGCATGCAACTTGATCCCAGGAGAAGTGCGGTGGAAAGATTGGCAGGTGCAATGAGCATGCAGGTGAGGGCAACAGGCAGCATCACCGGGAGAAATCCGTTTTTAAAATCTTTGATCTTGTTTTGTTTGCGGCTCAACAAACGGGCAAGGAACATGAACAATGCCAGCTTCGCGAGGTCGGAAGTTTGCATGGTCATATTGATGATCGGAAGCCTGATCCAGCGGCTTCCTTCATTTAGCGTAACGCCAAACAATAAAGTATAAAGCAGAAGTGGTATGGAAACAAGGAAAAGGATCTTTGCCAGTCTTGAATAAAGCGTATAGTTCACGCGGTGCGCGAAATAGATCACACAAAAACCAATAGCGATAAAAGCGATCTGCTTGAACAGGTAAACTTCAGTATTCCCCTTGTACATTTTGTAAGCAAGGGAACCGGTAGCACTGTACACAACCAGCAGCGAAACAAGAACCAGTAACAAAACCAGCGCCCAGATCACTTTGTCGCCGCGTGTGCTGCGCAAAATGCTGGTGGCCCTGATGCCTGTGAGTTCAGAAAAACGAATATCTGTGCTACGGCTCATAAATTTCTAACAGCTTCTTTAAACTGGTTTCCCCGGTCTTCATAATTTTTAAACAGGTCGAAAGAGGCGCAGGCAGGACTGAGCAAAACCACATCACCAACTGTTGCCAAACGGAAAGCACCATTTACCGCTTCTTCAGCACTCGTGGCATCTACCATAGCGGATACCTTTCCTTCAAATGCCGCATGGATCTTTGAATTGTCAACACCCATGCAAACAATTGCTTTTACTTTTTCTTTTACCAGGTCGTCCAGAAGCGAGTAGTCATTGCCTTTGTCGATTCCCCCAAGGATCAGAACAGTGGGCCGCGACATGCTTTCAAGGGCAAACCAGGTAGAATTAACATTGGTGGCCTTGCTGTCGTTGATGAATTCAACACCTCTGACCGTAGACACCATTTCCATTCGATGCTCAAGGTTCTCGAAGGTTTGTACCGCTTCGCGGATCTTGTTTTTGCGGATGTCCATTGTTGCTCCGGCCACACTCGCTGCCATAGTATTGAATTGATTGTGTTTTCCCTTCAGGGCAAAATCATAAATGCTCATTTGCTGCTGCTCGGAATTGACTTTTAGATTGAGCTCGTCATCCTTGATATAAGCACCTTTGTCAACTTTCTGCTTCATACTGATCGGTAATTGAATTGAATTAATTGGGTTTCGTTGTAAGTATGTTGTGATCACTTCGTCATCGAGATTGTAGATGAAATAATCTTTTGAATCCTGGTTCATCGCAATACGGAACTTGCTCTTCACATAATTTTCAAATTTGTAATCATAGCGGTCGAGATGATCTTCCGTGATATTGAGAAGCACCGCCACATCCGGACGGAAGCTTACAATATCATCGAGCTGGAAAGAGCTGACCTCGGCCACGTAAAGGGGCTTTGGATCTTTTGCTACCTGCCACGCGAAGGAGTAACCGATATTGCCCACCAGCGCGCAATCAAGACCTGCGTGTTTGCAGATATGATAAGTAAGCGCCGTTGTAGTGGACTTCCCGTTGCTGCCGGTGATGGCGATGATGGTGCTCTCGCCTTTGTGCCGGTAGGCCAGTTCAATTTCACTGATGATGGGTATTCCTTTTTTCCGGAGTTTTTTTACCCATTCATTTTTTTCAGGTATACCCGGACTCTTCACCACTTCATCGGCACTGAGCAAAAGATTTTCATCCAGTCCATTTTCAAGAAACCGGATGCCTCTTTCTTCGAGTTCTTTGCGATAACCATTTTTCAAAGAGCTTTCATCCATCAGCGCTACTTCATAGCCTTGCGTTTTTGCCAATATGGCCGCGCCTGTACCGCTTTCTCCGCCACCTAATATGACCAGTCTTTTATTCATGCCTTCAAACAGGTAGTACGGAAATTTTGGTTCTTCATCTGCATTGCATTGTTGCTCCACAATAAACTTTCGGACGCCGGCTTTTCATAGTCCTCTTTCGACGGTGGTTTTTCAAGTAAATCTCTTATCTCAACTTCAGTGTTACTATTGATACAACAACACACAATATGGTAATGATCCAAAACCGGGTAACGATCTTGGATTCATGATATCCTTTCTTTTGATAATGGTGATGCAGTGGACTCATTAAAAAAATCCTCCTGCCTTCTCCGTATTTTTTTTTCGTGTACTTGTAATAGCTCACTTGCATCATCACGCTGATGTTCTCCACCAGGAACACGCCGCAGATGATGGGTATCAGTAGTTCCTTGTGCACAATGATGGCCAGTGCTGCAATCAATCCTCCCAGCGTAAGACTTCCTGTGTCGCCCATGAACACCTGGGCCGGATAGGAATTGTACCAAAGAAATCCCACGCAGGATCCTATCATGGCACCAATGAAGATGGCCAGCTCTGCGAGATTGGGTATGTACATGATGTTCAGATAATCTGCAAACACCAGGCTTCCACTTGCATAAGCCAGAATTCCGAGACAAACACTGATGATGGCGGACGTTCCTGTTGCCAGTCCATCGAGTCCGTCTGTGATATTCGCTCCATTCGAAACTGCGGTAACAATGAAGATCACGATCAGGATATAGAGTATCCAGGTATAATCACGCAACGAAGAAGGGAGCAGCTTGGCATAGTTGAATTCATGTCCTTTTACAAAAGGAATGGTCGTCGTAAATGATTTGGCGGGTACGAAATATTTTGTCCGGCCATTGACCTGTTTTGCAATCACCGTTGTATCTGCGGTTTGAGGAACACCCTGGTACTCCCTCCAGACTTTTACGTTCGGATTGAAATAAAGTGTGGCACCAACAACGATACCCAACATCAGCTGTCCGAATATTTTGAACTTGCCTGCCAGTCCATCGCTGTCTCCCTTTTTATAGGCCACGCCTCTTTGTTGTGCAATTTTTTTTGCTCTCAGCTTCAGGTAATCATCAATAAATCCGATCGCACCCAGCCAGATGGTGCAGAAGATCATCAGTCGTACATAAACTTTTGTGAGATCTGCCAGGAGCAAGGTAGGAATGAGGATAGCAAAGATGATGATGATACCACCCATGGTTGGTGTTCCTTTTTTTTGTTGCTCCCCTACAAGGCCAAGGTCACGTACAGACTCACCGATTTGTTTTTTGCTTAAATAGTTGATTAGTTTTTTTCCATAGACCGTAGTGATGATCAGGGATAAAATAACTGCCATCAGCACCCTGAAGGTGATGAACTGGAACAATCCCACCCCGGGGAAATGTATGTTCTCAGCTGAAAACCATTTAAACAAGTGATATAGCATTTATTTTATTGTTTCATTCCTAATAAAGTCTCGGCTAAAAGCTATTAGCTATTGGCTATTGGCTTTTACTTTCCTAATAAATCAAACATTTCCTTCAACACTTCCTTGTCGTCGAAGTGATGTTTCACTCCTTTGATCTCCTGATATTTTTCATGTCCCTTTCCCGCGATCAGCACGATGTCCCTGGCCTGAGCCATGCTCACTGCCGTTTTGATCGCCTGCTTGCGATCGGATATAGCGACATATTTTCTTCTTGCGGCACTGTTTAGGGTTGCTTCCATTTCGCGCAGAATTTCTTCAGGGTCTTCACTTCGCGGATTGTCGCTGGTGAAGATCACTTTGTCACTGTTTTCGCAGGCCACTTCACCCATTACCGGTCTTTTTGTTTTATCCCTGTCGCCACCGCAACCAACAACAGTGATCACCTGTTCGTGTCCCTGCTTTAGTTTTTTGATCGTACCGAGCACATTCACCAGCGCATCAGGAGTATGCGCATAGTCCACGATACCGATCACTTGTTCTTTGGGTGATACCAGATAATCGAACCTTCCTTCTGCTCCGGTGGTGTTGCTAAGACAGCGAAGGATATGACTCTTGTCTTCTCCGAGGCAGACTGCAGCACCATACACGGCAAGCAGGTTGTATGCATTGAATTCTCCAATAAGACGGAAATGAACTTCCAGCTCGTTGATGGTCATTACCAGTCCAGTCAAACTATTCTCAAGAACCTTTCCCCTGAAATCCGCCATGGTTTTCAAGCTGTAGCTAAATTTTTTTGCTGCCGTGTTCTGAAGCATTACTGCTCCGCGTTTGTCATCCGCATTGGTGATGGCAAAAGCAGAAGAAGGAAGCGCATCAAAAAAAGCTTTCTTGGCTTTAATATATTCGTCAAAAGTTTTGTGGTAATCGAGATGGTCGTGTGTGATGTTGCTGAAGAGTGCACCCGTAAACTGAAGGCCTGCAATCCGGCGCTGATGTACGGCATGAGAGCTCACTTCCATGAATGCAAAAGCGCATTCTGCGTCCACCATTTGTTTCAGCAGTGCGTTCAGGCTAATGGGATCAGGAGTAGTGTGGGTTGAAGGAATGACCTTGCCTGCGATCTGATTCTCCACCGTGCTCACGAGTCCGCAAGTATAACCCAGGCAGGTAAACAGTTTATACAGGAGCGTGGCGATCGTGGTCTTTCCATTGGTTCCTGTAACACCAACCAGTTTTAATTTCAGGGAAGGCTGATCATAAAAATTATGCGCAATCTCGCCCGATGCTTCAGCACTATCAGGAGTTTGTACATAGGTTACTTTTTCATCTTTGGAAGATGGCATCTCTTCACAAACGACAGCAACTGCACCCTGCCCAATGGCTTTCGAAATGAACTGGTGCCCATCTGCTGCGGCGCCTTTCACGGCAATGAATAAACTACCTGGCTTTACCTTGCGAGAGTCGATCTGCACATCATTGATATCAATATTGGTATTTCCCGAAAGTGCGATGGTACGGACCTTGTATAATATGTCGCTAAGTTTCTTCACTAGTTGAGCAGAAGGGTTATTTTTTGATTTTTAGAAATCGCTGATCCTGGAAATACATCCTGTGCTACAATTCTGCCCCTACCCTTTACCGTTACCTGAAGATTCATGTTCTCCAGAAGATAAAGGGCATCTTTCAATGTCATGCTGCGTACATCGGGCATGCTGTTTTTCGAAAAATTTTCTGAATGAAGTACCGGATGATTGTTGCTGCTGTACATCCAGCTCCAGCCTTTGTCGGCAGAAGAGTCGGCATGAGATACATCCAGTTCGTTCAATACCAGCTTCATGTCTTTTGTGTAACCCGCATAATTGCATATGGAGCTATCAGCAACCAGCTGAAGCGTTTTTCCACCCTGTATGTATTGTGCATAGAGTTTTGTAGCGATCTCCCGGAACACAGGCGCAGCAAGGGCTCCGCCAAAATGTGTTTCAGCATGAGGCCTTGTCTTGATCACCACAATGCAAGTGTACTGGGGTTGATCAGCCGGAAAATATCCTACAAATGAAGCCTGGTATACTCCATCTGCGTATCCAAGTTCTCCATCAGCAACATGGGCAGTTCCAGTCTTGCCTGCAACAGCGATGGGGAAATCCTTGAATACATCCTTGGCTGTTCCTTCCTTGACCACTGCTTCCATACATTGCCTGGCTGCATTCACCACTGCGGGTTTGCACACCTGATCTTCAAGAACGGTTGGATCAAATTCTTTTACGGTAATTCCATTGCTCTTGATGCTGTTGACGAGATAAGGCTTCATCATTTTACCATTGTTGGCAATGGCATTATAGAGCATGAGCGTATGAAGTGGACTGACCTGAATGGCGTAACCAAAACTCGCCGTGATCATGGCGTGCAGTCCCTCGCGGTTGCGTTTGAGTTTGGGAAGCACTGGTGCGTCCTCTCCTACCAGGTCAATGCCGGTTCTTTTATCGAGATGAAATTTCTGGAGATAGTTTTTATAAACGTCGGGCTGATTGGCAAACGCTTCGTACGCTACTTTACTCATTCCGATGTTGGAGCTGTTGGCAAAACATTCCTTCAGGGTCATTACTGGTTTGGGAGCTCTCTCCGCATCGTTCACCACACGAACGCCAACAAATTGGCTTCCACTTGATCCTACATCCACCATTTCGTTGATGTTGGCTTTTCCGTTATCCAGTACTGCAAGTAGTGTAGCAAGTTTGATGGTGGATCCTGGTTCGGTAGTTCTGAGCGCATAGTTCAGGGTCTCGCCATAGTTGCCATCCTTGTCTCTGCCCAGGTTAGCGATGGCCTTGATCTTTCCTGTTTTTGTTTCCATGACGATGCAGGTACCGTAGGGCGCTTCATTTTGAACCAGCATTTTCATCAACGCCGATTCCACGATGTCCTGAATACGTACATCCATGGTCGTTAGAATGTCCTTGCCGTTCTCTGGTTCTATTTCATACCCGTCAATCGGAACTGCTGCGCCACCTGCAATAAAGCGCACCAGTCTTTTTCCGGTAGTTCCTTTCAGAAGTGTATCGTAGGTTCTTTCCAGTCCCACGTTCTGTGCGTTGTCGCGTGCCAGACCGATTGTTCTTTTTGCCAGCAGTCCAAATGGATTGAGCCTTCTGCTTTTTACTTCGGCGATGATGCCGCTCTTGTTACGGCCCAATCTAACAAGTGGGAATTCGCGGAAGGCTTTGTATTGTTCGAAGGAAAGACCTTTTTTCAGGGAGAAGTAGCGGTCCTTTTCATTGAAGGCAAGTTTCAACTCTTTTTTATAGGAGGCGGCAGATTTATCAGAAAAGAAATTAGACAATGCAAGAGAGAAGGAATCGATATTTTCTTTGAAGCGCTTGCCATTTTTTTCACGAAGTCCATCTGCGCCCAAATCCATGTAAATATCGAAATAGGGAATAGAAGTGCTGAGCATCTGTCCGTCTTCACTGTAGATAGTACCGCGTTCTGCATCCAGCTCTACAAATTTTTGATGCATGCTATCCGACATGCTGCGCCAGTAATTCCCCTGGACATGCTGAATGTAAAAAGCACGTCCAAGAACAACGAAACTTAACAGCACAACGCCGAGAAAGCTAAGGTAAACCCTCCATAATATGTCACGTTTGATCTCCACTGATGATCAATTGGTTTGGTTATTCGGTTTTTCGTTACTGCAATTCGAACTGGTTCCCTGCTGTCTTACTTTTCCTCGCTGCTGTCAATGAGTACAACTGGTGGCGTGGTTAATTCCTTTAACCCCAGTGGTTCTACTGCTTCAATCAATTCACTCTGTTTGCTCCTGTCCAGTACATCTCCTTTCACTGACTTGTATTCGTATTGTAATTCCTTCAATTCATTACTTGTTCTGGTGATATCCCTGATGGTCTTGTCGGCGACATGACCATTGTAGATATAGAATACAGCCAGCATTGCCAGAAACAGAAAAAAAGGGATCTGCCGTACGATCGACTTATAATTCAGGACTCGCTTCCAGTGGAGACCGATTCCTTTTTTTCTTTCGTTATTGGATTCCATAAAACAAGTACGCGTCTAAGGTTTTATCAGCGGATATAGATAATTGTTCAATTTATTTTTTCAGCAACACGGAGCTTGGCGCTTCGTGCTCTTGGATTTTTTCGGATTTCTTCCTGCCCCGGTACCACTGGTTTTTTGTTCACAGGCCGGAGTACCAGGTTCTTTTCGCTCGTCTCAAAGGGATTTTCATCAGGCAGTTCAAAACTATTGTCCCGAAAAAAAATTTTTACCAACCGGTCCTCGATGGAATGGAAGGTGATAAAGACTGCCCGTCCTCCTTTGTTCAACACAGCTGGAATTTGTTCCAGTAATTCTTTTAAAGCACCCATTTCATCATTCACCTCTATGCGAAGGGCCTGAAAAACCTGGGCGAAATATTTATTCGGGTTGCCTTTAACGATCGGGTTCAGGATTGATTTCAGATCATCAATCGTTTTCAGCGAACGGGTCTTTCTTCCTTCAACAATGGTTTTCGACAGCGTTTTTGAATTGGTTACTTCGCCATATTGCTCAAACAACTTGTGCAGTTGCTGCTCCGTGTATTCATTCAGAACATCTGCTGCCGTTTTTGCCTGGCGCTGGTCCATCCTCATGTCAAGCGAAGCATCAAACCTTGTCGAGAATCCGCGTTCAGCTGCATCAAACTGGTGACTGCTTACACCGAGGTCGGCCAGGATTCCATCCAGTTTTTCGATTCCGTTCAAGCGCAAAAAGCGCTGGAGGTATCGAAAATTGTTGGCTATAAAAATGATCCTGGCGTCCTCCGGCAAATTTTTCCTGGCATCTGCGTCCTGGTCAAAAGCTACCAGTCGGCCATGGTCTTTCAGTTGCTGGAGGATAGCCCTGCTATGGCCTCCGCCACCAAAAGTGCAGTCCGCATAAATTCCCTCAGGTTTGACGTTCAGCGCCTCAATGGCTTCCTGCAGCAGTACTGGTGTGTGATAAGATGGGGTATTGTTTGTTCTGTTGGAGCTTTGATCTTCTTTTTCTTCGCCTGTCTTTTTGTTTTTCATTCCGTCTTATTTCTGATCCTCACCTTTCACCATTACCTGCTGAGCCAGGCTGCTAAAATCATCGGGTGAATATGATTCAAAGAACTTCTTGTAATTTTCTACTGACCAGATTTCTATCTTGTCAATTGCCGATGCCAGAACTATATCTTTTTCCAGGCCCGCATATTCTTTTAAGTTCGGGGGAAGCAAGAGTCTGCCTGCTGAATCGAGCTCCACTTCTGTTGCCCCATTCAAAAAATATCTCCTGAACTCCCTAACCTTCGGATCAAAATCATTCAAAGTGCTAATTCTGGCGTATAAAGGCTCCCAGCTTTGGCGGGGATACAGGCTCAGGCATTTCTCGAACCCTCTGTTGATAACAAATCGCGTATTTTCGCCTTCGGGAAGCTGCTTTTTCAAGCCAGCCGGAAGCAAAAAGCGACCTTTTGGGTCCAAAGTTGATTCGAATTCGCCCAGAAATCCTGTCATTTTCAATGGATTGGAACGGTGGCGTTACCTTTTGACACAAAATAACACTTTTTCCCACTTTGTTTTGATTATTTTCGGTTGTTTAATTTTTCCACACGACAGAATCCGTGGAAAGGGCTACCAGCAGAGGGTTTGACCAGACAAAAAATTTTTAGGGCCCTTTTCGGTGTGCATAGGCTGTGGATTGGCGTGGAAAACCTCGAAAAATTGTTTAAGATCTGTTTAAAACTGCAGCAGTTAGCTGCCGTGTATGAAGCCTCCTGAAATTATCATCTCTGATTACGAATACGATTTGCCCCGGGATCGTATCGCTGAGTTCCCTCTGCCAAATAGGGATCAATCCAGGCTCCTTGTGTACGAAAACGGGAGCATACAGGACGATTATTTTTATAATCTCGCCCACTATTTGCCACCGGATTCAACGGTTGTGCTAAACAATACAAGAGTGATTGAAGCACGGATGCACTTTCAAAAAGCGACCGGAGCAACAATCGAGTTGTTTTGCCTAGAACCATTCCACCAATCTGTTGAGCAGTCTCTCGGACAATCAACAAGCGTTAAGTGGCTCTGTCTGATTGGCGGCGCTTCTAAATGGAAACCAGGACAAGTACTGGAAAAGAAAATAAAACTGGACGATCAGGAAGCCGTGCTCCACGCAAAATTCATGGGCAAACACCTCGACAGTTTTATCATTGAATTTTATTGGCGGCCCGAGAATTTTTCTTTTGCTGAAATCCTCCATTCGGCCGGAGCCATACCCCTGCCTCCCTATATCAAACGCCAGGTTGACCAAACGGATACCGAGCGATACCAAACTATTTTTGCGAAACACCAGGGCTCGGTGGCGGCTCCCACTGCAGCACTTCATTTTACAAAAGAAGTTTTTCAGGAACTCTCCCAAAAAAATATCGATAAAGCATATGTAACACTTCACGTTGGCGCCGGCACTTTTAAGCCTGTAAAGACACGAACCATTGCCGAACATGCAATGCATCAGGAAAGTTTTACCGTCTCGGCCGTTGCTCTAAAAAAAATCATTGCTTCAAAAAAGATTATTGCAGTGGGAACAACGTCATTGCGCACATTGGAATCCATATACTGGATTGGAATAAAATTGATGAATGGAGTGGAGGATCAGGAACTAAAACTCGATCAATGGGAAGCTTATGAATGGAGCAAAAAATCGGGAACCATTACCTGGCAGCAAAGCCTTCAGACGTTGGTGGACCGAATGGAAAAAACCCACTCCACACAATTGCACTGCAGCACCAGCCTGATCATCGTGCCCGGTTACAGGTTCAACCTGCCCACAGCACTGATCACCAATTTTCATCAGCCTCAGTCCACACTTTTATTGCTCATTGCTGCATTTATCGGCGAAGACTGGAAAAAAGTTTACCGTCACGCTCTTGATAATGATTACCGTTTTCTAAGCTACGGCGACAGCAGTTTGTTGTGGAGAGAGCAAGTTGGTAGTTGACAGTTGGTAGTAAATGAAATGACAAGAATAGATGAAAGGTGAGAGAAAGACAATATCAGAACTCTGATCAAACGCTGACTAAAATTATTTATCACAACATTCGTTATCGTCTGTGTGAAAAACCTCTGCCCTCCCAATTCTCTGCGGTTAAATCTCTCTCACTATCAACTACCAACCACCAACTACCAACTCTTTTTCATTTCACCTGTTTTTTCAAAGGCAGTTCAACTGTAAAGCAACTGCCTTTTCCCAAAGTGCTTTCGGCTCTGATATTTCCTTCGTGTGCTTCAACAACCGTTTTAACATAGCTGAGCCCCAGACCAAATCCTTTTACATTATGAATGTTCCCGGTATGAGCGCGGTAAAATTTTTCAAAGATTCGCTTGAGCGTTTCCCGGCTCATTCCAATTCCATTGTCTTCAATGCGCATCAAAAATCTCTTTCCGTTGGATGAAGTAGAAAGGCAAATTTGCGGAGGCACATTTTCTTTGGAATATTTCATCGCATTGTCCAGAAGATTGTTGACCAGGTTGGACATGTGCACTTCATCGCCATCAATTAAATCATCGCTGGCCTGAAGATTAGTTTCCAGAACGCCCTGTTTTTCCTGAACTCTCAGAATAAAATTGTCCACCACATCACGAATGATCTCATGTACGTGCAGCGGTTTGAGGTTGAGCTGCACTTCCTGCCGGTCCATCAGTGCGGATTTTAAAATGGTTTCCACCTGACGGTTCATGCGCTGATTTTCTTCTTTAATGATGCTGCTGAAATAGACAAGCTTCTGAACATCGCGTTGTACTTTTTCATTTTTTATGGCGTCTACAGCCAGAGAGATCGTTGCAATGGGTGTTTTGAATTCATGGGTCATGTTGTTGATGAAATCGTTCTTGATCTCGCTGAGTTTTTTCTGTCGCAACATCGTATGCACTGTAAGATAAAAAGCAGTAACAATCACCAGGGTAAAAAGAATGGCTGCAAGAATATTCAGACGCATGTCTTTAAAAACAATATTGCTGATCTGAGGCACTACCACGATGAGCATTTCATCGGAAGTAAGATTTTCTGTTGCTGAACCACTCGGTGGCACCAGAAAATGATTGTAGCTGAGGTGATTGATGGTATCGTTGTACCACTCCACAAAATTTGCCGACTGTCTTTCCATGTTGCCCAACTCTACACCGGAGTTGAGAACGACCAGCGCAAATTCAAAGGGCACATTCTCCAGCTTCTGCGCAGCAAATGCCACCCGGATCTTCTCACGAATTTCATTGGAAGTAAATCGGCTTCCCACCAGATAAGGCTTGAACATTTCGGCAGAAAGGTCATCATTGACGCTGGGAAAAGACTTCGGCGCTGCAGGCGAACCTTTATACTGTGAAAGATCAATGCTGATGGATTTTGTGGTGTTGATAATCCTGTCTTTCAACTGCTCCTCTTTCAACAACAGCATATTTTTTAACCAGGAATATTGGATCAGAATGATGCCGACTAGAGATACGCTGATCAAAGAAATGATTATGGGGAAAGTGCGTTTCACTAATGAAAGATGGTAAAAAAATCGTGTTTGCAAAAATATTGAGCCATTTGGCAAAAATGGTGGCATAAGATTGTTATGCCTTATTTTTAACACATATTGTCTTAATTAGCAATTATGACACAACCTGCACCAGGTGTTTTATTGATCGCAGACCCGTTTTTAAAGGATCCGAATTTTATGCGGACTGTTGTTTTTCTTACGGAACATCGTGAGGATGGTACCATCGGCTTTGTACTGAACCGCCAGTATGAAAATACTTTGGATGAACTGATCCCTGAAGTGGAAGGATACAAACTTCCTGTTTATTATGGAGGGCCGGTGCAGATGAATACCATTCATTTCCTTCATCGCTATCCTGAAGAGATCAAGGGCGGTGTAGAAGTAATGAAAGGTGTATTCTGGGGCGGGGATTTTGATGCCGTGATAAGCCTGATCAACAAAGGAAATGCAGACCCCGAAAAAATAAGATTTTATATTGGCTATTCCGGATGGAGCCCTGGTCAACTGGAAACAGAAATGGGAGAAAAAACCTGGCTCACCGTAGAAGCTGCACGCAAGCTCGTCTTCCATCCCAATGCCGAAGAGATCTGGCGAGATTCACTCAAACACCTGGGAGGCGAATACGAAATGATGATCAATTTTCCAATCGACCCTCAATTAAATTGACGTCCGTATTCAGCCGTCATCTTATTTAAATTTTCTCATTTCCATTTTAATGATACGTTTTACAGTACGGATGTTACAGGTAGTGAAGAGATAGCATTAAGATAAAAGCCATACAATTTGAAAAAGGATGACTGCTGGCGACCGCGGTCCGACGCCTGACGACTTCTCTCCAATAGCAGTTAGTTGTCAACGGTTAAAGGTTAACCATCACAACACAATACTTCTCTCCTTCGGATACTTCACGCTGTATCCGATCTGCAGTTTTTTTTCTCCGCCTGGTTCCAACAGAAGGTTCCAGACAACAATTCCGGTTTCCTTGTCCACTACAGAACCGGGTGCTGACTTATCGTCAACATCAATTTCTTTAGTGACCGAAACTGGAAACTGGTCTTCAATTACCAGATTGACCGGAATTTTTTTACTGCTTCTGATGCTGATCTCATACAATTTCTTTTCTGTTCTATTGCCACCGATCAGTTTTTTGGAACTGAAATCCTTCACCAGTTTGCGGTTTACCGAAATGGTGTTGTCCTTGCCAAGGGATAATGATAATGTGTCTCCTGTTTGCGAAAGGTCGAGATAGGTTTTTCCCAAAAAACTTCCTTCGAAATAAAGGCTTGCTTCTCCCGATTGAATATCATAATCCTGCCAGTCGGTGATCTTCGCGGTTAGGAAGGCCGATGGATCGATCCGCGGTGCTGTGAAATATTGGTAGAGCGCAGGAATATTTATGTTCTTGATACCGATCGTGGTGGTTTTCCCATCGGTTTCCAGCGTATATTTTTCTGCAATTTTATACAGTACGGCCACTGGCTGATACTGAGTGATGACCGTTACCGGTAGTATTCCTGATACCTTTCCTTGCAGCGGTTTTCCGATCAGATCTTCCATTTCACTTCGCGATGCTCCATATCCTACAACCACTACTTCCTCCAGATGATCGGTGCGCTGATTCAAGGCTATGTTGAAATAACCTGGTTTGATGGCGACTTCTCTGCTTTCGTATCCAACGCTGCTCACGACCATTGTACCGGAACCAGACGCATGATCAAATTTAAAAAATCCATTGGCATCTGCCATTGTAGAAATCTGACTTCCTTTCAGAGTTATCGTTGCGCCTGAAACCGGAGTGCCATTCATATCCGTTACTCTACCTGAAACCATACCTGGAACAGATTGACTATGCCAGGAAACCGAAGGATCATTAAAACCCAGAAACCAGGGTTGAAGACCAGAAGGAGTAGCGTTATCTGAAGGATTTCCTGAGCTGAGATTGACTGTTACATTCTTCCAGGTTTCACCGCTGCGCTGATATACATTGGCATTCATCAGAAGACTTAAGGGTTTGGAAACATCTTCCACTCTGATATCGTAGCTGGGATACCACCCTGCATCACGGATGGAGTATTCCAATTCAAACTTTATATTGCCGGAAACCTTGCTGTCGATCAAAGCTGTTACAGAATAAGTAACACTGTCCTTTTTTTTGCTGATCTCGAGCAACTGCGCGTTCACTCTTTCCTGCTGCTGTTTTTCGTCACGGAGTTTTTTTTCCAGCTCCATTTGTTTCTGGTATACTTCTGTTAACCGCTGCCGATGCAAGTCCAGTGCCTGTTTCAGCTCCTCTGTCTTTACACCATTCTGTCCTCCGATCTCTTCATTCTTGATCAACATCTGTTCTTCATTTTTATAGACCAGGAGTAAATGGCTGTCTTCATCCATTCGATCTTTTACCATTGCTTTTCTATCCAGCAATTCACGTTCATCCAGTTCTATTTTTCTCTGTCCCAGGAAATCTCTTATGGTCTGCACCGATAGCAGTGTAATGTTGGCATCGGCTTTCAGCTGCACGCTCTGTTGCTGCAACTGGTTACTCAAACCAGTAAAGGAGATTTCCGTGCGCCCGGGCAGAATATTCAGTACCGCATTTCGGTGCACCTGTGCGCCTGATGAAAAAATGGTGACTTCCTGGACCAGGGGTTCAATACTTATCTGCCGGGGTTGGGAAAAAGAATAGATGGAAGTGAAAAATGTCAGGAGAAAGAATAATTTTCTCATAGCGTTTTTTCACTTGATGCCTGGTTTGGAAAGATTACATAAAAAAGCTCCGAGCTGTGAGTTATGAGCTACGAGAAGTTTAGAGTAAAGGCAATGTGAAAGAGGGAAGATGGAAAAGAAACAATCCAAAAAATAAGGTATTGAGTAAACTATTTATTAATAGCTTGTAGCTTGTAGCTCGCGACTCGCAGCTCACGGCTATTCTCTATTCCACCGCATCCGCACCTTCAACAAGAACAGTAACCTTATTGTTGAGGACTTCTACAAATCCACCCTGGATATTATAAATAGCCGTATGGTGCTTGTCGCGCAATACTTTTACTTTTCCGGCTTTCAGCGCGCCTACCAGTGGTGCGTGTTTTTCGAGCACTTCAAAAGAGCCGCTGATGCCGGGCATTTGCACGCCATAGACTTCGCCGCTGAAGAGTTTTTTTTCCGGAGTTAATATTTCAAGTGTCATGTGATAGTTGTTGGCGGGTAGTTGATGGTTGGTAGTTGAAATAAGCCCGAAACTTACTACCAACTACCAACCCTCAACTACCAACTAATTTTTATCCCTGTGCCTGTACAAGCAACTTCTTGCCTTTTTCAATGGCATCATCAATCGATCCCACGAGGTTGAATGCAGCTTCCGGATATTCGTCCACTTCTCCATCCATGATCATGTTGAAACCGCGAATGGTTTCTTCAATGGGCACGAGCACACCTTTCAAACCTGTAAACGCTTCAGCCACGTGGAAGGGTTGTGAAAGGAAACGTTGCACTTTCCTTGCACGGGAAACGATTTGTTTATCTTCATCACTCAGTTCGTCCAGACCCAGGATGGCAATGATGTCCTGCAGTTCTTTATATCGTTGCAGGATCAACTTTACCTTGTTTGCGCAATTATAGTGTGCATCGCCTACAACCGAAGGCATCAGGATTCTGGAAGTGGAATCGAGTGGATCCACTGCAGGATAAATGCCAAGGTCAGCGATCTTACGCGACAATACGGTAGTGGCATCAAGGTGGGCAAAGGTTGTAGCAGGAGCCGGATCGGTAAGGTCATCGGCCGGAACATATACAGCCTGCACAGATGTAATGGAACCATTTTTAGTTGATGTAATTCTTTCCTGCATCAATCCCATTTCAGTTGCCAGGGTGGGCTGATATCCCACAGCAGAAGGCATTCGTCCCAACAGCGCCGATACTTCAGAGCCTGCCTGGGTAAAACGGAAGATATTGTCTACGAAGAAAAGAATATCACGTCCCTTGCCCGTGCCGTCTCCATCGCGGTAGTATTCGGCAATGGTAAGTCCTGAAAGGGCTACACGTGCACGTGCTCCGGGTGGTTCATTCATCTGGCCAAAAACAAAAGTGGCCTTGGATTCAGCGAGATCATTCATATTCACTTTGCTCAAATCCCAACCGCCTTCCTCCATACTGTGTTTGAAAGCGTCTCCATATTTCATGATGCCGGCTTCAATCATCTCGCGCATCAGGTCATTTCCTTCACGCGTACGTTCGCCCACACCAGCAAATACGGATAGTCCCGAATAAGCTTTCGCAATATTGTTGATCAATTCCTGAATCAATACCGTCTTACCTACACCTGCACCGCCAAAAAGACCAATCTTACCACCTTTTGCATAGGGCTCGATCAGGTCAATGACTTTAATACCAGTGAATAATATTTCAGTTGCGGTAGAAAGATTTTCAAAAGCCGGGGGCTTGGCATGAATGGGACGGCCATCCACTTTGGGAACAGGAGGGAGTCCATCGATGGGATCACCGGTTACATTGAACAATCGTCCCTTGATTTCTTCACGTGCGGGCATTTTAATGGGAGCTCCCGTATCAACTACATCCACGCCGCGGGTCAGTCCTTCAGTACCATCCATGGCAATTGTGCGAACACTATCCTCGCCCAGGTGGGTCTGCACTTCAAGCACCAGGGTATCACCATTTTCCCTTTTTATTTCTAAAGCGTTGAATATTTCCGGAAGGCTGCCGTCGAACTGAACGTCCACCACAGCGCCGATGATCTGTTTTACCTTTCCAACTTTTGCCATATGTACCTTTTATAACAAGTAACCCATCGAAAAAAGGCAAAACAACCCTTTTTCAATTTCGGCTGCAAAGGTAAGGGGGCAGGGGTAATCTGCCAATAAGAAATGGAAGATTGTGGAGAAGGAAAAAGAATTAACTTTTTTCAGCGACAAGGGTTGACTGTCAACCGACAACCGTTGATGGTCGGGCGAAAGATGTTCAAAGAAAAAAGCTCAATCCGACGCAGAAGTTTTCTATAAAGTTTCTCTCTTCCATCTTCATCCAATTTGCGATTTCAGCACATTCTCAATCGCACTGCAGGGGATCATCATGGGCTTGTCTTCTATGCTGATCTCTAGGCTCTGACCAGACACGGAATAACTGCCACTGATGGTACCAAATACATTGATGCTGAAATTTCCGGAATTGCTATCACCATTAAAATTTCCCCCCTGTTTCTCCACGGCTGCTTTGGCTTTGCTGTACACTTCCTGCGCAGTGCCCGAAAACGGGATGCTGAAATTGCATTTAGACATAGTTGTAGTTTGCTCAAAAATAAAAAAAGAGAGGAGAGAAAATTCGTCAGTCCTCGGACAGCAAGTCAAAAAGAGAGCAGGCGTCATTTCAAAAAAACCTCCTGGCTATAATTTATTTTTTTGCTTGCCCCACCGCAATCTAAGATTTGCGGACTGCCTCTTCTGATGTCTGACGTTTGAGAACTGTCGGCTCTTCTTCCCCATTTTTTCTTAATGAATTCTAAAATTGGACCGGGTTTTTTCGAAACCTCTGGAAAACCCAAACAAAATCACCGGAATCCCTGCTCAACCAATCGGGGCATGTGATTTGCAAAACCCAGCCTTATGAAGTTATTTTTATTCTATGCGGCACTTTGCTGTAGCCTTTTGGCCGCCTGCCAGAACAGCAATAAATCCTCGCAGGGCGGTACTACCTCTGCTGAAGGTGACAAGCCCGAGGCAGAGAAAAAAATCAGCAAAAGAGACTACAGCATCAACCGCTCCAATTCCTACACCGATCTTTTCCTGGACAGCATGGCCATGGAAAAATTTTTCAGGGATAAAAAGATCGATGAAAAGATCGCGCGAAGAATGCGCAGTTTTTATAATACGCGCAACTATCAATTCGCCTGGTTCAGCAGCGACGGACTTACCGAGCAGGCACTGGCCTTCTGGAACCTCCACGACTATGTAACCACTTATGATAATGACACTTCTTTAAGAGACAAAGCACTCCAGAAAAGAATGGACGCTCTGGTTGCAGAGGAAAAACTTTCTCCCAACGCTTCCGACAAAAACTATATCAATACAGAACTCACGCTTACACAGCATTTCATTGAATATGTACTCAATAATTATGAAAAGGGCTATGTAAAGCGCAAGGAGATGGAACGTTTCATCCCTCATAAAAAAACCGACATGCTCGAAATGGCCGATTCCCTGTTGAATAAAAAACACAAGGACGACAAGTATTTTGAAAATGTGAATCAGCCTTATAAACTGTTGAAAGAACAACTCGCAAAATATTATGCCATTGCCAAACAGGGCGGATGGCCACAAATTGCTGCCTCCAAAAAAATTTTGAAAAAAGGCATGACTGATCCTGCAATACCTCTCATTAAAAAGAGACTGGAGATCACAGGCGATTTGCCAGGAAGGGATTCATCACAGATATTTGACGACACACTGGAAAATGGTGTCAGAACTTTTCAGCAAAGAATGGGTTATACGCCATCAGGCCAGGTGACACCGGAACTGGTGCGCGACATGAACGTACCCGCTATGAAAAGACTGGAGCAAATCCTCATGAACATGGGCCGCATGCGCTGGATGCCCGAACCTTCTTCAGGAAACCTGATCCTCGTGAACATTCCAGAATTTGTGTTGCATGTGTATGAGGGCAAACAAAAAGCCTGGGACATGAATGTGGTCGTGGGGAAGGAAGGACATAACACCATGATGTTTAGCGGAGACCTTAACCAGATCGTGTTCAGCCCTTACTGGAATGTTCCTCCAAGCATTGTGAAAAAAGAAATTCTTCCGAAACTCTCCTCCAATCCGGGCTATCTCGAAAGCCAGGACATGGAGCAGATAGGTACGGAAGAGGGACTTCCCAAGATCAGGCAAAGACCGGGCGATAAAAATTCCCTGGGAAGGGTGAAGTTTCTTTTCCCGAACAGTTTCAATATTTATTTCCACGATACTCCGGCCAAAAGTCTTTTCGGAAAAGACAAACGAGCCTTTAGTCATGGATGCATCCGTTTGTCGGAGCCTGAAAAAATGGCGGAATATCTGCTGCGCAACAATCCTGAATGGACTCCGGAAAAAATCAATGATGCCATGTACAGCGGCAATGAACAAACCGTGCGCCTGAAAAAACCCGTGCCTGTGATCATCACTTATTACACGGCCTGGGTAGATGATAATGGCCAGATCAATTTCAGAGATGATATCTATACGCACGATCATTCACTGGCCACAAAAATGTTCAACAATGCTTTATAGCCGAATTGGTTTTATTTTGCAGCGCTGAACAAGACATGCAAATAATTGAAGTTTCAAATAAGGCAGACGCAGAGGATTTTATCCTCGTGAACGTACAGGCCAATAAAGGCAATCCGAACTATATCCGTCCGCTGGACAAGGACGTGCATGATGTTTTTGAGGAAAAGAAAAACAAGACCTTTCGTTTTGGCAAAGTAACGAGGTGGATCCTGAAAAGCAATGCTGGCGAACTACTGGGAAGGATTGCAGCTTTTACCAATAGAAAATACCGCAACAAGGGTGATGATGTACCTGTAGGAGGCATCGGTTTTTTTGATTGCATCAACGACCACCAGGCAGCAGACATGCTTTTTGACGTGGCTAAACACTGGTTGATGCAGCAAGGCATGCAGGCTATGGATGGTCCCATCAATTTTGGTGAGCGCGACAGATGGTGGGGCCTTGTAGTAGAAGGTTTCCAGCCACCGCTATATGGCATGAATTATAACCCTCCTTATTACCGCGAGCTTTTTGAGCGCTATGGATTCAGGCCTTTTTTTCACCAGATCTGCCTGGGCATGGATCCCAAACAAACCCTCAGCGAGAAGATCCGTGAACGACATGCTATGTTTGCTGATGATCCATCTTATTATGTACGATGCATCGAAAAGAACAGGATCGAAAAATATGCAGCCGATTTTGCTGTGGTGTACAATGCCGCATGGGCAGGACATGGAGGTGTGAAAGAGATCAGAAAGGAACAAGTGATTCAGATGTTCAGGAAAATGAAGCCCGTGATGGATGAACGAATCGTTTGGTTTGCGTATCACAACGAAGAACCAGTGGCAATTTTTGTGAACCTTCCTGATTTGAATCAGTGGTTCAAACACCTCAATGGAAAATTCGATTTACTGAACAAGCTCAAATTTCTTTGGGTAAAAAAAACAAAAGAGTGCAATAAATTCACCGGACTTGTTTTTGGTGTGGTGCCCAAATATCATGGAAGCGGAATGGATGCATTTATTATTGGAGAGGCCGACAAGACCGTCAAGCTTTCTTCTTTTCAGTACACCGAATATGAAATGCAGTGGATCGGTGATTTCAATCCCAAGATGCTCAATGTAGCGCAAAACCTTGGCGACGTATTTCAAAGCAGAAAGCTCACTACCTATCGCTACCTCTTCGACCGGACGAAAGAATTTAAACGCCATCCGATATTGGCGTAGTTACTAGTTTGCGGTTAATCCCTCTCCCTTCATCAGCCTGACCGCTGCTGACCAGCCAATAGCCAACAGCTATCAGCTATCAGCCATCAGCTATCAGCTATTTCTCTCACCAGATTGTTTTAGATTGCAGGCGGTATGGAAAGATTTATTGTGTCGGCCCGCAAATACAGGCCCCAGAGTTTTGAAACGGTAGTAGGACAGGAACACATCACCACCACGCTGAAAAATGCCATCAGGAATCACCAGCTGGCGCATGCTTTTCTTTTTTGTGGACCAAGGGGCGTGGGCAAGACCACTTGCGCCCGCATTCTTGCCAAGACTATCAACTGCGAAAACCCAACCGCCGACGGAGAAGCCTGCAATCAATGTACCTCCTGCCGTTCATTCAATGAAGGCACGTCCATGAATATTCATGAACTGGATGCTGCTTCCAACAACTCTGTAGATGATATCCGGAGCCTGGTTGACCAGGTAAGATTTGCTCCGCAGGCCGGAAAATACAAGGTCTATATCATTGATGAAGTGCACATGCTTTCGTCTTCGGCCTTTAATGCATTTCTAAAAACATTGGAAGAACCACCACCTTATGCCATTTTTATTCTGGCCACCACAGAGAAACACAAGATCCTTCCCACCATCCTGAGCCGGTGCCAGATCTTCGACTTTAAACGAATTACCCTTCAGGATACGGTAGATCACCTGAAAACCATTGCTGCAAAAGAAAAGATAGTAGCACAGGAAACAGCACTGCAACTTATCGCCCAAAAAAGCGAGGGTTGCCTGCGCGATGCCTTGAGCATTCTTGACAAGATCGTTTCTTTCACCAACGGCGAAGTAAGCTACGAGAATACCATCGAGCACCTCAACATCCTGGATGCAGATTATTATTTCAGACTGATGGATTGCATGCTGCAGCAGGACCTGGCCGGCGCCATGTTGCTGTATGATGATATCGACAAGAAGGGATTTGAAGGAGATATGGTGCTCAACGGGTTTGCAGAATTCATCCGGAATCTTTTAATCTGTAAAGACCCGCGTGTAGCCAGCCTGCTTGAAGTAGTGGAAAGTTTTCGGGTTCGTTATGCGGAAATGGCCAAAAAAACAGAACCTGGTTATCTGGTATCGGCACTGAATATTTTGAATGAATCGGAGATCAATTACCGGGCAGCAAGAAATAAGCGTTTGCATGTGGAGCTGGCGCTCATCCGCCTTTGCTATCTGGCCCAGGCCCTGGAGCTGAGTGCCGATGGAGGCACAATTGATAAAAAAAAACAGGTAGCAGCAAAGGCAATTTCATTTAAAGCCATTCAACCCATCGCCATCAGCAGGGAGAATAAGAAACCCGCCCCACCGGCCGAAGAAAAAAAGGCAAAACTGTTGATTGAAACAGAAAAAAAACCGGCAGAACAAAATCAGGAGCCTACCCCCGTCAAAGAAAATCAAACCGCCATCAACGGAAATGCCAGAAAAAAATTGGGTTCATTAGAATCCATCCGGCAAAAAATCCAGGAACAAAACTGCGACGAGGTCGCCAACGCCGATCGTCCACTTTCGCTTGCGGAACTGAAAAAAGCCTGGGGCCAGTATGTTGGAATTTTGAAAGAAAATAAGAATCCGGCCTGGCAAAGTTTTGAAACCGCCGAACTGGCGATCAGGGATGCCCACAGTTTTGAAGCCATCACACAGAGTAATATCAACCAGAAGTTCCTTGAATTTGAAAGGAACAAGGCTTCGGAATTCCTTCAAAAAGAATTGTGTAACCGCCAGCTACAACTCATGATCATACTTGTGGAAGGCAACCAGGAAAAAATGATCCAGGACCTTCCCCTTAGCTCGCGCGAGCAATTTCAGAAACTGATTGAACAATATCCCCTGGTAAAAGACCTTAGAGACCGGCTGGGACTGGAACTCGATTATTAAATATCCCGGCGAAAAAAACAATCTATTAACAGCAAGAACTTCAACTTTGGCAGAACTTGCGCAGTGAAATGCAAGGCCGGCAAATCTTTGAAACCGATTCATCAAAAAGATGGAAGCGCTTTAAATGGAGCAGCAGGGCATTGCTATTTCTGATTCCCCTGGCGCTATTGGCTTTCGTGATCGGGATCATCTTTGTTTATGTGCCTTCCATACCTGCTCTTCGTGCCAAACAGGTGCTGGTGGAACAGGAAAATTTTCTTTCCAAGAACAGCCTCCTGGCAAAAAAATACAAGGGTTTCCGCAAATACATCAACCAAAAAGAGCTTACCAGTAAAACGCCCTACGCAACCCCGGTACAACCAGGCTTCAGAAACATCCTAAACAATAACATGCCTACGGGCATTCGCGCTGCATTTTATGTAACCTGGAACCAGCAGTCTTTTTTTTCACTTCAGCGCAATATTCACAAACTCAATCTGGTGATTCCAGAATGGTTCTTCATCGATCCAACTTCCGATACGCTCACCAGTTCCATTGACAACAGGGGACTGGCCGTTATGAAAAATGCTGGCGTGAACATCATGCCCATGCTTTCCAATTTCTATAACAAGGATAAAAAATTCCACGGCGAAAGCATACACAGAATCATAAGCAACAGGGCAAAAAGAGAAAGGCTGATCAACGATCTGATTAGTGTTTTAACCAGAAATAAATTTGCAGGCGTGAATGTGGACCTGGAAGAGCTCCAGGAGAAATCGGACGAAAACCTGGTTTCGTTTCAAAAACAATTGTATGAAAAGCTGCACGCAAAAGGCTTACTTGTTACACAGGATGTGATTCCTTTTAATGAAGACTATAATTACACGGCACTTTCCTCCAGCAATGACTTTCTCTTTGTGATGGCTTATGATGAATATAGTCCTGGAACAAAGCCCGGTCCTATTGCCGAACAGAAATGGATTGAAGCTGCGGTAGATGAAGCCGTCAAAAAAATCCCACCGTCAAAGATTGTTCTTGGTCTTGCTGCATATGGATACGATTGGACGGTGAGTAAGGATGCAACACCCGAAGATGTTGTTGTCACCAGCTACGCGGACGCACTTTCTTCTGCCAAGGATGAACAGGCAAGAATTGATTTTGACAACGATACTTATAACCTTCACTTTTCTTATTACGACGATGATAATACACCGCACGATGTGTATTTTACCGATGCTGCCACCACTTTCAATGCCATGCGGTTTGCCACTGAAAGCGGAGTAGCGGGTGTGGCTCTTTGGCGTCTTGGGTCGGAAGATGCAAGAACCTGGAGTTTTTACGACAGGAACATGACAAAGGATTCCATCCGCAATTTTGATTTTACCTCATTTGCCAATACCGCAACTCCTGACCCCGTTTCCTATTTCGGTCATGGCGAAGTGTTGGACATCGTGTCAACACCGCAGAGGGGAAACATCCGTCCTGATATAGATTCACTCGACATCCTGATTGCTGAAGAAAACTATGACAGCCTGCCCGTGAATTTTATCGCAAAGAAATTCGGGTGGAACGGAAACGAAACCGTACGTAACCGCAAAAAACTGGTGTTGAGTTTTGATGATGGTCCCGATCCTACCTGGACACCGAAGATCCTTAACATCCTTGCAGAAAAACATGTTCCGGCTTCTTTCTTTGTCGTGGGAATGAACGCCGAAAATAATATTCCGCTGGTGAAACGCATTTACCGCGAAGGACATGAAATTGGCGATCATACTTTTACCCATCCCAATATCGCGGAGGTCAGTCATCGTCGGGCTGTGATAGAAATGGAGTCCACCCGTTTGCTCATCGAATGCATCACTGGTCATTCAACAGTGTTGTTCCGCGCGCCCTACAATGCGGATTTTGAGCCGCAAAAAATAGAAGAACTTCTACCGGTTGCAATTGCCCGTACAAAAAATTATCTGGATGTGGGCGAGTCTATCGACCCACTCGACTGGGAGCCTGGAGTTTCTGCGGACACTATTTTTCAGCGCGTCATCAAAAGAAAACAGGAACTGGATAGTGACAAGATCAACACCGGAGGCAATATTATTCTTCTTCATGATGCAGGTGGTCAAAGCAGAAAGGCAACAGTGGAAGCACTGCCCCGGATCATAGATTATTTCAAGAGCCGTGGCTATGAATTCACCACCATAGCAGATCTTCTCGGCAAGAAAAAAGAAGATATGATGCCTGCAGTTCCCAAGGGTAGCGGCTATTATCTACTGGAAGCCAATTACATCCTGCTTGAAATAACGATGTGGCTTGGGCATATGCTTGGTTCACTTTTTTTGGTGTTCATTGTTCTTTCCATCGCCCGAATTGCACTGATGGCAGTATTGGCATTGAGAGAAAGAAAACTGGAGAAAAAAACAGCGCTGGTCTTACCTGTGCTCTCCCATTATCCTTTGGTGTCTGTAATTGTTCCTGCCTATAACGAAGAACTGAATGCAGTGACTTCACTGCAAAACCTTTTGAAAACAGACTATCCCAATTACAATATCATTTTTGTTGATGATGGAAGTAAGGATGATACCTATGCCAAAGTGCGTGATGTCTTTGATGGTCATCCGCAAGTAAAAGTATTTACGAAGTCAAATGGAGGCAAGGCTTCCGCATTGAACTTCGGGATCGCTCAGACGGATGCAGAATATGTTGTTTGTATTGATGCCGATACCAAATTAAAAGCGGACGCAGTATCGGAGCTGATGAAACATTTCCTTTCGCCTGGTGCAAAGAACACCGGAGCCGTTGCAGGCAACGTTAAGGTAGGGAACGAAGTGAACCTGCTCACGAAATGGCAGGCCATTGAATATATCAGTAGTCAGAATTTTGACCGCCGCGCTTTCGCCAGTGTCAATGCCATTACCGTGGTTCCCGGCGCCATCGGTGCTTTTAGAAAACAGGCGATCAAGGATGCGGGAGGTTTTACCACCGATACACTGGCAGAAGATTGTGACCTCACCATTCGCATCATTCGTGCAGGCTATGTGGTGGAAAATGAAAATGACGCCCTTGCTTTTACAGAAGCTCCTGAAAAAACCAGGCAGTTCATCAAGCAACGTTTCCGCTGGAGCTTTGGGGTGTTACAAACTTTCTGGAAAAACAAAAACGTTTTGTTCAATAAAAAGTATGGAGCTCTTGGATGGCTGGCCATGCCCAATATACTCTTGTTCCAGTATATCATACCTTCTTTCATTCCGCTGGCGGATCTATTCATGTTGGTTGGTCTATGGTCAGGCAATGGTTCGAAGATCTTCCCTTATTATTTTGCCTTCATGCTCTTTGATGCTGCTATTGCCCTTGTAGCTTTCCGGATGGAGAAAGAAAGACTATCAAGACTGATCTGGCTGATCCCCCAAAGACTCGTCTACCGGTGGCTGATGTGGTATGTACTCTTCAAAGCAATGCGCAAGGCCATCAAGGGAGAACTCCAAAACTGGGGAGTATTGAAAAGAACAGGGAGGGTTAAGGAAGTGATGGCCTGAGAGGAAGAGAGAAAAAGGCTTTTGGCTGATAGCTGTTGGCTAAGAGCCGTGAGCGGTGAGCAGCGAGTTTCTTTGGTGTAGCCTGCGGCGAGTACAGTGTATATTTAGTGAGTCCTCTTTCTGATTCTTTTTTCTA
Source organism: Flavisolibacter sp. (assembly GCA_045805145.1). Classification (GTDB taxonomy): domain Bacteria; phylum Bacteroidota; class Bacteroidia; order Chitinophagales; family Chitinophagaceae; genus Flavisolibacter. Next base: position 29,917 of record JBJMLU010000200.1, read on the forward strand.
ACTGCTCATAACTCGAAGCTCACAGCTTTTCGCTCCTCCTCTCTTCTACCAACTAGCAACTATCAACTTCTCACTGAGAGTCTTTGTACATTACTGCTGTACATCCGGCCAATGGGAAGTTCTGTATTTTCTATTTCTACATCGTGGTAGGTAAAGGCTTTGATCTTGCTGATAGAGACAATATAGGAACGGTGAATGCGGACAAACATATTTTGGGGCAGCATGGCTTCCAGTGTGCTGATGGACTGCTTCACAAGCAGAGGTTTCTCTTTAATCCTGTGGATCTTTACATAATCCTTCAGGCTTTCGACATAAGAGATTTCATCCAAAAAGATCTTTACCATTTTGCGGTCGGCACGGAAATAAAGAAAACCAGCCGAAGTATTCTCTATCTCTTCTTCATCTGAACCGCTGTCATTTTGAATGAGTTTGTTGACAGCTTTGAAAAAACGCTCAAAAGAAATAGGTTTTAATAAATAATCGACTGCATCCAGTTCGAAAGCATCCAATGCAAATTCTTTATAGGCTGTTGTAAAAATAATTTTGGGCGGATGCTGAAGCGTTTTTACAAATCCGGTACCGGTAAGTTTGGGCATGTGAATGTCCAGGAAAATAAGATCCACTTTTTTCTTGCGGATTATATCGATCGCCGCGAAAGCATTGGCACAACTGGCTACCAGCTCCAATTGTTCAACAGCTGCTACATATTTTTCGAGAATCTGCAGTGCAGGTGGCTCGTCATCCACCAACAAACATTTTAACTTCATCCGGTTTCTGATTTAAAAAATGAGAAGGAGACACCAGTGTTAAAGAATCTTTTTCCTGCCATAAAGGAAGCTGAAGAGAAACTACAAATACATCTTCATCTTCCGAAATCAGCAATTCATGAGTACCCTTATAAAGATACTCCAGCCTTTTCCGCACATTGGAAAGACCCAATCCGCCAACATCGTTCTGCGTTCTTTCCTTGTCTCTGGAGTTAATCAATTTAAAATTCAGGTGTTCGCCATCAACATACAGGTCCATGCTGATCCAGCACTGTTCAATTTGTTTGCTCGTTCCGTGTTTGAAAGCATTTTCTACGAGGGGAAGGAGCAACAGGGGAGCAATTTGCTGTTCATTAATTTCTCCTCTTACCGAAACCGATACATCCAATCTCTTGCCGTAACGTAGTTGTTCCAGCTCGATATACTGTTGCAGCAGAAGGATTTCTTTTTTCAGAGAAATGTAGGGCGTCCTGCTTTCATAGATCATGAAGCGGAGTAAACTGGAAAGCTTCAAAACAATTTCAGGGGCATGAACCGATTGCTCCAGCGTGTGCGCATAAAGATTGTTCAGCGTGTTGAATAGAAAATGAGGATGGATTTGTGATTTGAGCAATTCGAGTTCCGCTGTGGTTTTCTGTTGTTGTGCCGTTAGTGTTTGCTCTCTTTGCTTATACCAGTACTTCGACAATTTGATAGAAACCGCAAGTCCCAGTACGGTAAACTGTCCGAATAAGGAGGCCCCGACGCTCCAGTATGTCTGGTTTCCGGTAGAAGCAAGCACTCTGTAATTGATCAAATAAGAAAACCACATGGCCAGTCCATAGATAACCGCGCCCATTAAAAAGAATTGGACAAATTTTCTTGTCAGCAGGTATCGTGGGATCAAAAAATAAAAAAAACTATAGACCAAAAACATATGTGCCGGTGTAAAACAAATGGAGCGATAAATTTCAGTCAGATAATTTCCTTGTCTTCCATATCCGATAGTAAAATAAAAAATGATCAAAAGCCAGAAGGCCGTATGCTGCAGGATCCGTTTATTGATCACAGTTTCGAGTGGCATTCTTCCAAACTGCATAGAGTCTTTTCTCTAATTTACTCTTTTGCCCTGGCTATTCCTTTGTTTTAAGTGGTTTGTAGACAAACTGCGGTCTTTCGTAGACCAACGTCATTCGGATTCAAAACTGCATTTGGAAAGCTCTTTACTGCTGTATGTTTCCCTGCTTTCCTTCTTGGTCTATTTGGCCAAAACACACAGGTTGTACGCGCTAGCTTCGAGTCATTGTTCATCAAAACAACTATTATGAAACAGCAAATAATTTCCCTGGTCTGCGCAGCTTTATTCAGCACAATTTGTATGCAAACAAAGGCTCAGAAAAGAGCGGACTATGTTCCCGAAAAAGGGTTCTGGGAGATCATCTCCAACAAGCACGATAAAAATCTTGTTACGGTTCAATTCTATAACGAAGAAAAGGTGATGATGTATCAGGAAACCCTACACAGTAAACTGAATGTAAACCGTAAAAAAATCCGCCATCAACTCTACGATGCTCTCAACGAAGCCTACCAAACCTGGACCCTGACCCACAACAGTCCTGTAGCAACCAACCTGATTGCTAAGAGAAGATGAATAGGAGAAAGTTGGTGGTTGATAGTTGGTAGTTGGTAGAAGAGAGAGAAGTTGGTGGTTCATAGTTGGTAGAAGAGTGAGAATTAAACGCAGAGAGCGTGAAGAAGACGCAGAGGACCGCAAAGTGGACAGCAAACTGGGTCCCTTTCGTTTCCGCATTCGTTGCGGTTACATAAATTGTTCCTAAATAAAGGTTGATCTTCTATGCTTCAGTAATCATCAAAATTGATCATCAGCTTCTTTCGGGTCGAGCGATAGTCAGGAAAATATGAATTAAAATAAGCTATGGCTATTAAGATGGCCTGACCCCGTCAAGAAAAGTCCAACAACAAACTGTAAACGACCTTCGCCATTCACTATTCACTATTCATTATTCACCATCCCTCCTCTGCCAACTACCAACTTTCCCTCAATTTGCTTTAATTTCGGCACTTCAAATAAACTGTACAAAGAACATGGCCGAAGTGATATTGATGCCACGCCTGAGCGATACCATGACCGAAGGGGTGATTGCTGCCTGGCATAAAAAAGTGGGCGACCCGGTAAAGAAGGGAGAATTGCTTGCCGAAATTGAAACCGACAAGGCTACGATGGAATTGGAAAGCTATAAGGACGGTACCCTGCTTCATGTGGGTGGCGACAAAGGAAGCAAGATCCAGGTGAATGACCTGCTAGCCATCATCGGCAATGCGGGTGAAGACATTACCCAATACACTTCAGGCGGAGCAAAGGGCCAGCCCGATATGCAAAAAAGCGAAGTCAAAAAAGAAATCGATAGTTCCAATAAAGCAGAAGGTGATGTTCCTCCCGCAAAATCAGCGCCCGGCTTGGATTTGAGCAAGATGGAAGAAGTAGTGCTCATGCCCCGGCTTAGTGATACCATGACCGAAGGTGTTATTGCCGCCTGGCACAAAAACATAGGTGATACAGTAAAGAAAGGAGAGGTCCTGGCAGATATTGAAACCGACAAAGCCACCATGGAACTTGAGAGCTACAAGAACGGAAAACTTTTATACCAGGGTGGCAAACAGGGCGAAAAAGTTGCAGTGAATGACCTGCTTTGTATCATTGGCGAAGAAGGCAAGGTGGATGTGCCTTCCATTGTAGCAGCAGCAAAAGGCGGAGGCGCCCAGCAAGTATCAGCTCCGCAACAGCAACAACAGCAGCAGCCTTCACCCTCCGCAACAGCACAGGCCACGGCAGCTCCTCAGGCAGCGCAACAACCGGGTGGACATGCCGGAGCCAATGGACGCATCAAGGCCTCTCCGCTTGCAAAAAAATTGGCCCGCGAAAAAGGCATCGACCTCTCGCAGGTGCATGGAAGTGGTGATTACGGAAGGATCGTGAAAAGCGATATTGATAATTTCAAGCAGTCGGGTGCAACAGCACCATCACAACAAAGTTCACAAACACAAAAAGCGGCGCAGCCTGTTGTATCCGGACAGGAAGGATTCACGGATCACAATGTATCACAGATGCGCAAGGTGATTGCGAAGCGACTTAGTGAAAGCAAGTTCAGTGCTCCGCATTTCTACCTCACTATGGAGATCGTGATGGACCAGGCCATGCAGGCAAGGGTTCAAATGAATGAATTGAGTGATGTAAAAATCTCTTTCAATGATATGGTGGTGAAAGCAACTGCCATGGCTCTTCGCAAGCATCCTGCTGTCAACAGTTCGTGGATGGGCGATTTCATTCGACAGTACCAGCATATTCATATTGGTGTGGCTGTGGCCATAGAAGACGGACTGATTGTACCCGTGATCCGTTTCGCTGATCAGAAATCCCTGAGCCAGATCGCCGCCGAAACAAAAGATCTCGCAGGCAGGGCGCGCAATAAAAAACTTCAGCCCAATGAATTTTCCGGAAATACATTTACCATCTCCAATCTTGGTATGATGGATATCGAAGAATTTACTGCCATCATCAATCCGCCCGACAGCGCCATCATGGCTGTAGGCCGCATCAAGGAAGTGGTGGTGCGCAAGGGGGAAGGATTTGGTGTGACCAATATTATGAAGATCACTTTAAGCTGCGACCATCGAAGTGTGGACGGAGCTGTTGGAGCGTCCTTCCTTCAAACCTTCAAAAAATATTTGGAAAACCCGGTGACGATGTTGGTGTGAGGGAAGTCCGCCGAGGTCAGAGGGCAGTCGGCAGATTTCGTAAACCCTGAATGGCAATGGTGAATGAGAGAACGGGAATCGGCAGCAAAAACAATAAGTCAACGGAAATGAATTTGATAGAGTTGAAGAGATAGAACATGATACCTTAAAATAAGAATCTGACTGAATAAAAGCCCCGGGAGTCCGGGGCTTTTTATGGAATATTGATCAATTTAATTAGCAGCAAAGAAAATTTTAGATGCAATACTTGTGGCCCTCCGCGTACAGACGCAGTCCGGTTGTGTTCTTTGCGTCTAAATCTCCTTCCAGATGATTCAGTTATTTTATTTTAGAGATCGCGCCGCTGAATAGTAGCTGGGTTAAGGGATCAAGTAAGAGCTCAAGACCCTTTCCTTTTTCATTATTAAAGCTCATTGATCGTTGATTGATGTGAAGCGCGAATTCCTGAATGTTGCCTTGAGCGGTTTTATATCCAAGCGGCAGCCAAAAATCAAGCACTGACTTTCCGGTTTGTTCCACCATGATCACCGGATGATCGCCCTTATTGCTATAACTCAATTTTATTTGTGGTATCTGGGGCTGATAGAGCCAGAAGTTAAAGAAATCATGAAGATCTCTTCCGGATACTCTTTCGGCGACAGCCTCAAAATCCCTGGTATCTGCATTCGAGCCTTTGTACTGTTGATAATAGCCCTGGATGATTTTTTGAAACAGGCTGTCTCCTACTTTCCATTGCAGCATGTGCAAGATCCACGAACCTTTCTGGTAACTGTTGGCATTGAGCAGAGACATGAGATCAGGTGTGGAATCAACAACAGGATGATTGTTTGTCTGTGCAAAAAGGACAATATCCTCCCTTTCTTTTTGCAGGCGCTTTACTGCAGTATCCTTTCCATATTTATTTTGTAAATAAATGTCTGTGAGATAAGTGGCAAATCCTTCGCTGAGCCAAAGGTGCGCAAAACTTTTTTCCGAGGCCATATCTCCAAACCATTGGTGGGCGATTTCATGAGCCAACACATCTTCCCATTTCCGGTCTCCGGTCACTGATTCTTCTGCATAGAAGATAGCACTGGCGTTTTCCATTCCACCGAATATGGTTTTGGATTGAACGTTGGCCAGTTTTTCATAAGGAAAGGGTGCAATGTATCCGGAAAAAAATTTTACGATCGCGGGTGCAACTGCATAGTCAAAAAATCCGCGGACACTGTCCTGAGCGTAAACCCAGGCGCTCACCGGAACAGCAGGCGGACTATCACTGTAATTTTTTACTGCGAAGCGTGCAGCACCAATCACCATGACCTTTGTAGAAAGTGCCGTGGCTTCTTTCCAGCTGGTTCGTTTGCGCTGTGCGTCCAGAATTTTTTCTTCTATGAGGGTTCCATTGGAAACAACGCGGTATTGAGAAGGGGCAGTGACAATAAATTCAAAGGAAGCTTTATCATCCGGACGATCGATACAGGGGATCCAGTTGTGTGCACGATTGGGCCAGTTGTCGGCGAAGAAGGTGCGGTCGCCGTATTTATTTTTCGAAATGATCAGGCCATCTTTTGGCGTACCCATATAATTGACGACAAAACTGCGCTCCTCTCCGGTGCGTGCGGATTGCAATAGTTGTATAGAGAGTACATCATCAGCCTGATTCGTTTTCAATTCTTTTCCTGCCTCCGTCACCTGAAAAGCAATCATTCCTTTTTCTTCATGAAGCGAAGCCAGGTCAAATTTTATCTCCGAAGCCGGAGCCAGAAATTTAACTGTGATCGTTGCCTTCCCCGTAATAGCGTCCGACTGGTCGGAAAGCTCAATCTCAAAACGATAATGTATTACATCCACGACATCCGGCGTCGAGCCATGTGACTGAGCAGCGCTTACAAAACCCAAAAACAAAAAAACAATGATCGTCCATCGAAACATAGGAAATAGTTGATAGTTGATAGTTGGTGGTTGGTAGTAAATAGTTGGTAGTGGATAGTTTTGATTAGGAGTTGGCAATGGATGAATGGTGGAATTTGATAGGAAGATGAAATCAACTCTTCTTTCTGCGAAAACCCCTCCCTCCTCATTTCTCCCTGCCTTCCCCAATTCCCAATTCCCAATTCCCAATTCCTTCTATCAACTATCAACTACCAACTATCAACTATCAACTATAATCTCTCCAGCATTTCCACCACTTTTTCTCTTCGCAAGATCACATAGCCTATACGGTCATTGCTGATGCCTTCGCGGAGTTGATAGCTGAACTCCAGTTGATCGTCCATGACATTGGTTTCAAAATAACGGAATGAGATATTGGGATATTTTTTCAGCTCTTCACCGATCTCGTACAAATGTGTGGACAATACAAACAGCGAGTTCCTGATCTTGATCAGTCCCTTGATGACGGTGAGAGAGCATTTCATGGCGTCCTGCACATTGGTGCCCTTAAAGAGTTCATCGATCAGCACGAGCCATTTTTTTCCATCGTTGATCTTGTAAATGGTATTCTTGATCCTTTGCACTTCATTAAAAAAATAACTTTCTCCCTTCGCAATGTTGTCCGACACATTGATGTTGGTAAGCAGTCCGTCAAAAAGACTAAGCTTCATTTCTTTGGCAGGAACGCCCATGCCCATATGCGCAAGGAAAACGGAAGATCCAAGGGCTTTGATCAGTGTACTTTTCCCCGCCATGTTAGCGCCGGTCAGAAATAAAAAATTATGCCCGGGTTGCAATAGCAGGTCATAAGCAACCGGCGACTGTATCAATACATGATACAACCCCTCGGCTCTGAAAAATGGCTCTTCTGATTCTATAAATTCAGGAAATCTTAGATCGTAAGTCTTTACTGCCATGGCCATCGAATACCAGGCTTCCAGTCTGCTAAAGATGTCGATCAGTTCAAGGGTATCTGACTTGTATTTAGTGCGCAAGTGGAAAGCATAATAGAGGTTTTGCTGCACCGAAAATTTTTCGTCTTCAACTGTTTCCGATAATTTTTTCAATGCATCTTCTTTCAAGATCGCACCGATGCGGTCCAGATAAAAAGCCAGGTTGGCCGGTAATTCGGTACCTGAGAGCAGCTCTTTTAATTTACGCAGTCCGCGATAAAAGTCCGCGAAATGCCTGACCGAATAGCGCAGCATGGAATAATCCTGCCCATGCAGGATCTTATAAGAATAACTATTCAAAACATTGGCATGTTCGGGGACGGGATCGAGATTATAATCCAGAAATTTGTCGACCATGATGATGGTGCCGTTGGTGATTTCAGCTGGCCAGTCATCGATATGTTGGAGCAGGGTCCTGATAATGTTTTGTGTGCCGATGATCCGTTTGAGGTCGTGGTGGGGTTCGGAGAAAAATCTTCGCAACCATTCTTTTCCTCCTACTGTCTTTGTGAAATTCAGCTTATGGAAAATGGAAAATTCTTCCTCTGAATGAAAAATGGAAATATCGTTGAATGTGATCTTATCTATCTGCATAATAAAAGTCGTCGGTCGTCAGTCATCGGTCATCGGTCGTCGGTTGTAAATCGGTCAGTCCTTAGACGTGAGAATATTGTTTTGAGTTGTCAGTTTAAATCACGGATGTCACGCCTGCCCGTACCGAATGGTACGTTCGGGCGGGGATTGATTGATTTGGTTGGCAGGATTGATGGTTCATAGAAACCAGTTCTTCCCTAATTCCTAATTCCCAATTCCAAATACCTTAATACCCTAATACCCAATACCCCAACGCCTACCTTCTCACGAAAGATAGCCGTTTTCCTTTTACAGATTCATCCCACACGCCATTTCCATAAACCAGGTGTCCACTTACGAAAGTATGTGTGATGGCGACTTCAAAGAATCCTCCTTCCAAAGGACTCCATCCGCATTTGTACAAAAGGCTATCCCTGGTGACCGGGGTGCCTTTCTCCAGGTCGGCAATGACCAGGTCCGCAAAATATCCTTCGCGAATATATCCCCGGTCCCTGATGCAAAAACAATCAGCCACCGCATGGCTCATCTTATTGACCACAGTTTCCAGTGGTATGCTACCCTTCTTGAAATAATTCAACATCAACAAAAGTGGATGTTGCACCAGCGGAAGTCCTGCATACGCTTTTTCATAAGGCCCTTTTTTTTCATCCCAGGTGTGTGGCGCATGGTCCGTGGCAATCACATCAAGCCGGTCGCTCATAAGGCCATCCCACAATGCTTTGCGGTTGTGGGGCGCCTTGATGGCCGGATTGCATTTGATGAGATTTCCCAACCTTTCATAGTCCCTGTCTGTAAAATGAAGATGATGCACGCATACTTCGGAGGTGATCCTTTTTTCTTTCAGCGGAATTAAATTGGTGAAAAGCTGCAATTCTTTCTCAGTACTAATGTGCAGGATGTGTAGCCGTGTATTGTTTTTTTTTGCCAGCTGAACGGCCCGGAATGAGGATTCAAAACAGGCGTCTTCATTGCGGATCAGCGGATGATCGGAAGCCTGAAGATCCGGCTTTGACTCCTTCAACTTTTTAAGATTTTCCCTGATGATATTTTCATCTTCACAATGCGTGGCGATCAACAGTTCGCTTTCTGCAAAAATCCTGTCCAGTGTAAGGTAATTGTCAACCAACAATCCACCGGTAGAAGATCCCATGAAAATTTTTACTCCGCATACCTCATTCTTTTTTTTATTGGTCTTCAAAACTTCTTCCACATTGTCGTTGGATGTTCCCATGTAGAAGGAATAATTCGCAAGCGAATTCGTTGAAGCAATTTTGTATTTGTCTTCAAGAAGTTCCTGGTTAAATACGGGCGGAATCGTGTTTGGCATTTCCATAAATGAAGTAACGCCACCTGCCACCGCCGCTTTGGATTCCGTATAAATAGTTGCTTTGTGTGTGAGTCCTGGTTCACGGAAATGCACCTGGTCGTCTATGCATCCGGGTAAGAGAAATTTTCCGGAACCATCAATCTCTTTTCCTCCACTGGAAATTACAGGAGCAATCTTTTCTATCCGTTCTTCACTGATAAGAACATCCACATTTTGAATCAGACCTTCATTCACCATGTGGATATCCTTTATCAGGTATTTTTGCATAATTTGAAACAATAATCTGTCCGGATGCAATTTAAACAAACCGTTGTAAGACTTTTCTTTTTACTCCTGCCCTTCACCGCCCTCTCACAATCCTCTTACTTTCCTCAGGGTGCCCGGGAAAATATCCTGATCGACCGTCTTGAAATTTTAGCACAGAATGATTCTGTTCTCAATTTTTCCAAAACACGTCCCTTCCTCAGGAAGCGCTGGATCCCTGTGATCGAACAATATGATAATGCAGGAAAACTTGTGCGCAGCTCAGTCGAAATCCCTCCCATCCCTGATCCAGAAACATCGCGGATCAATTCGGTAGCTGCACGACTCAGCAAGGTTGATTTATTCAATGCGGATGTGACCTTGATGAACAGTCCGGAGTGGAGTACCAGGCAATTCAAAAGCAAAAAAGTTTTTCTTAAACGTTTCTATCAATCGCCGGCACATCTCTATGAGGTGAACGTAAAAGATTTTGTATTTTATGTGAACCCGGTTTTTCAATATTACCTCGGTAAGGAAAAAAATTCGGACGAACACATCTTCCTTAATTCAAGAGGTGCTTCCATTCGGGGCCGCATCGCCGACAAAATTGGTTTTGATGCCTACGTTACCGACAACCAGGAGCGTGATCCACTCTATGTTCGGGAGCAGGTGAAAGAACACAGGGCTGTGCCGGGAGCCGGATTCTACAAGGAATTCAAGACAACAGGATATGATTATTTCGATGCACGTGGTTCCATTACGTTCAATGCTGCGAAGTATATCGACATACAGTTCGGGTATGATAAAAACTTTATTGGAAATGGGTACCGCTCGCTTTTTCTAAGTGATATTTCTGCACCTTATATTTTTCTTAAGCTCAATACACGGATCTGGAAATTCAATTACCAGAATCTTTTCATGGAGCTCAATTCGGCCCAGCGGCTCAATGCCGACCAGCTTTTTCCAAAGAAGTATGCAGCCATGCATCACCTCGACATCGGCATCACCAGATGGCTTAACGTTGGACTTTTTGAGGGAGTGATCTTTGGCCGGGTCAACCATTTCGAATTCAGTTATCTCAATCCGGTAATTTTTTACCGTTCCATCGAACAACAGAATGGAAGTTTTGATAATTCGGTAGCCGGGCTGGATGCAAAGGCCAACCTCTTTCATCATCTACAATTATATGGACAGTTCCTGATCGATGAATTCAACCTCACGGAGCTCAAAAAAGGAAGCGGATGGTGGGGGAATAAATATGGCTTTCAGCTTGGTGCCAAATACTTTGATGCTTTCGCTGTTCCCAACCTGGATCTTCAGTTCGAATGCAACCGGATGCGACCATTTACTTATTCTCACCGGGATTCAGTGGCCAACTATACGCATTATAACCAGCCACTTGCTCATCCATTGGGCGCCAATTTTCAGGAATTGATTGGAGTTGCGCGTTATCAGCCAGCGCCCCGAATGATGGTAGAAGCAAAAGCGATCTATGAAATGCAGGGAAAAGATTCAGGCAGCATTAGCTATGGAAGCAATATTTTTCTTCCCAATGTGCCGCCCTACCGGACCATGGATTTTGGATACGATATTGGCTCGGGGGTCAGAACCAAAACCATGTGGACTTCACTGCTATTGTCGTATGAGTGGAAGCCGAACTTTTTCATTGAAGCAAATGCAGTTTACCGTATGGAGGCTGCCACCAGCATTGCTGCTTCAAACAATACCTGGATCCTTTATGCTGGTATCAGATGGAACATGCACCGAAGGGAATTTGATTATTGAAAATGCTTCAAACCCTTTATCTACGCGTCTTTCAGGCCACAACATCAATTAAAAAAATATGGCTGACTATAAAAAAACCGCCATACGGCCGTGTTTCAAGGCGGGAAAGAAAGTAATCAAAATTCATTTGTCGGCTGAAACTCCGGCTATTGCTTGGTTTCAGCCGACAGAGCAATCGAAAATTTACGAGTCGAAATCGTAAAAACACGTGAAAGCCCATTCTGTGGTTGGTGGGACATGACCAAAATTTAGGGGTACTATTTTTTTTGACAAATACTGTGGATATTGGGAGCGATCCTGCGCAAAAAAAACCAAATTTGTGAACAAGAAGATCAATCGTGGGTATAAGCGCCAAGGGTTTGTGTATCCTGAATGAATATTCTGTGGATTAAAATTTTATCTCGTAGTTTGATTTTGGAACTTTCCCCGGACTTTATATTCGCCAACTGACTACTGGGATAACATTTAGGTAATATATACATAAAGATTTTTTAATAAACCAAGACTAACGGATGCCCCCAACGGTCATTGATCGAAAAATCAATGTTTCATTTTCTCTTTTGAACGTATGGATCTTACTAACCTCAATCGCGACAAGAAAAATAGAAGAAAGACCGCTCCCGATCTCAGCACAATGATCTATGGCAAAGTGCCTCCACAGGCCAAGGAACTGGAAGAGGCCGTGCTGGGCGCCATCATGCTGGAAAAAGGCGCTTTTGATGCCATTATCGAAATTCTAAAGCCGGAAGCTTTTTATGTAGATAGCCACCAGCGCATTTTTCGCGCCATGCAAGGCCTGGCCAACAAAAGCCAACCTATCGACATCCTCACCGTAGTGGAGGAACTTCGCACGCGGGAAGAACTGGACCTGGTTGGCGGTCCTTATTATGTAACCAAACTGACGAATTCAGTTGTTTCCTCGGCCAATATCGAAGCGCACTCCAGGATTGTTCTGCAAAAGTTCATTCAGCGAGAGCTGATTCGCATCAGCGGAGAAATTATCTCTGACGCCTATGAAGACAGTACGGATGTATTTGACCTGCTGGACCAGGCGGAGAGCAAGATCTATGAAGTAACGTCCACCCACCTGCGCAATAATTACGAGACCATTGACTCGGTACTGGTAAAGACCATTCAGCGTATCGAAGACCTTCGTCATAAAAATGAAGATATTACCGGTGTGCCCACCGGTTACCCTTCGATGGACCGGATTACATATGGTTGGCAGAATACGGACCTGATCATCCTTGCTGCCCGTCCATCTGTAGGTAAAACAGCCTTTGCGCTGAACCTGGCCCGCAATGCGGCCCTCCACCCTACCAAGCCAACGCCCGTGGCCGTCTTTTCATTGGAGATGAGTGCCGGGCAACTTGTTCAACGTATTCTTTCTGCTGAAAGCGAAATCTGGTTGGAAAAAATTGCCAGGGGCAAACTGGAAGAGCATGAAATGAAACAGCTCTATGCCCGCGGCATCCAGCGGCTTTCTCAGGCGCCGTTGTTTATAGATGACACACCTGCCCTCAATATTTTCGAGCTGAGGGCCAAGTGCCGCCGCCTCAAAAATGCCAGTAATATTGGACTAATCATCATAGACTACCTGCAACTTATGAGCGGAACCGGAGAAAACAGAAACTCCAACCGCGAACAGGAGATCAGTAATATTTCGCGAAGCCTTAAGGGACTTGCAAAAGAACTCCAGGTGCCCATCATCGCGCTTTCTCAGTTGAGCCGTGAAGTAGAGAAAAGAAAGGAAGGAAACAAAATGCCCCAATTGAGCGACCTGCGTGAGTCCGGAGCCATTGAGCAGGATGCCGACATGGTGATGTTTCTTTACCGTCCTGAATATTATGACATCACCCAGGACGAGATGGGCGACAACAACAGAGGCGAGACCCACATTCGTATTGCCAAACACAGAAACGGTTCACTGGAAACCATCAAACTCCGCGCACTGCTGCACATTCAAAAATTTGTTGAAGACAGTGGAGGTAGCGATTTCAATCAACTAAACCTTCCTTCCAATTTCAAACCTGTCTCTGGCAATGACGGAAGCGGCGCCCGCATGTTCATACAAACGGGAAGCAAGATGAATGATATCAATACGGATGATGATCCGTTTTGATGATGAAGAGGTGAATGGTGAATGGTCAATGGTGAAAGGTGAATAATGAATAGTGAATAGTGAATAGTGAAAAAAAGCAAAGGGTAGAAGGTAGGGTGGTTGATAAGAAATAAAAATATCATTGTTGTCAGTCCGGATAGATCGAATCAGGTGGGCCTTATTTAATGGTAGATTTTTGTTTGGAATGAGTGATCGTTGCCGGAGTCATATTTTATTTAATCTTTCATCCTTTCCTTTCATTTTTATTTTATCAGTTTCAAGTTCGCTCCATTCCCGATTGGAGTCACCACATTCACCATTCACCCCTTCACCATTCACGTCTTTTCCCTTTCTTCGCGTATGGGCCTTCCATTTTTTTTCGTGGAGCAGATTCAGGACAAAACCATTGTGCTGGATGAAGACACGTCTAAACACATGATCGGTGTGCTGCGCATGGAAAAAGGAATGGAACTGTTACTAACAAATGGGAAAGGGAAAAAAGCAAAGGCCGCAATCATTGATCCGAATCGAAAAAAAACTGTGGTTGAAATCCTGGCCACAACAACGGAAGAAAAAAAAGCACCCCATGTAGCCGTTGCCGTTTCACTGATTAAGAACAGCTCGAGGTTTGAATGGTTTTTGGAAAAAGCAACCGAGCTGGGAATAACTGAAATTATTCCGATGATCTGTGCCCGCACGGAAAAAGAAAAATTCCGCGCCGACAGGCTTCAATCCATATTGGTTAGCGCACTCCTCCAGTCGCAACAGTGCTGGCTTCCCCTTCTGCACGAGCCGATCTCATTTAATTCTGTGCTGGATTTTCCCTTCGAAAAAAAATTCATTGCTCATTGCCTCGAAGAAAAAAAACAGGAACTCTCCGGCTTTATTACAAAAGATGATCACCGCCCGACTCTTGTACTCATTGGTCCTGAAGGTGATTTTACTCCCGAAGAAATCCACCTGGCTCTTAGTCAAAACTTTCTTCCTGTTGCTCTTGGGTCCACCCGTCTTCGCACCGAAACCGCCGCCCTCGCCGCGGCAGTGCTATTGAGATTGTAGAGAGACGCCAGTCCTCAGAAGTCAGTCGTCAATCGGCAATGGCGAGTAGCAAGCAATCGCTAATTCATCATCACTGATTTCACTGACCGATGATTTCATAGAAACCAGTTCTCACCAAATTCCCAATTCCTAATTCCTAATTCCAAATCCCACCCAATACCCATTACCTTAATACCCCAATACCTAACTCCCTTCCCTCATCCGTCATCCTTCCTCTTTCCCGTAAGGCGGAAAAACCCTAAATTTAATAGGACTGCTTTCCACTGGTCTTATCCACTTCATGAACCACACGATTTTTTTTCTGGGCATGGCCATGTTGCAGGTTATTTTCATAACCTATCAGTATATCTTATTCAAGAGAAAGGAATTCCTGTATTATCTCCTCTACACTTTTTGCATGACCATTTTTGTCTGCTTCAAAGCCTTTCCTGAATACGATCCCATTCATGTTTTTTTTACACGCCCCGAACGTTTTACAGCAGGCCGTTCCATCCTTTTGATGGGATATGCTCTGTATTACCGGTTTGGAAGATATTTCACTGAAACGCCCAGACTCTACCCGCGATTGAACCGTCAGCTTCTGGTGGTAGAATGGATCTTTCTTGCTTTTGCCACGTCGGATCTGATCCTGTTGATCAATGGTGTTTCATTCAATGTGCTGGAACCTGTTTCGCGCATGATCTATCTGCTGGCCATGCCTTTTTCTTTTTACGCCATCATTTACCTGCTCACACGAAAAAGAAAACTAACCAGCATCTATGTTATTGGCAGTGGACTGTTACTGGCTTTTGCCTCTGCGAGTTTTGTCGACATGTTTTTTATTTCCCATCATTCGCGCACAGAAAGTGCCTACCTGCTCTATATTGAACTGGGTATATTTTCCGAGTTTGTTTTTTTGAATTATGGTTTGATCTATAAAACCCGTTTGATCCAAAAAGAAAATATGCGGCTGGAAGTAGAGAAGCAGGTGGAACTTTACAAACAAAGAATGCGCATCAGCAATGACCTTCACGATGAAGTAGGTGCTACACTCAGTGGCATTGCTCTTTTCAGCCAGATCACCAGGGATCAATTCCGTCATCATGATACAGAAAAAGTAGAACGCTCACTTTCCCTGATGGAACAATCCGCTGCAGAAATGGTGGACAAGCTCAGTGAAATCGTGTGGACCGTCAATCCCGACCAGGATTCCATGGACAAACTGGTACAAAAGCTGGAGGAATATGCACAGGAAACCGGTTCTGCAAAAAACATCCGGGTGCATTCATCCATTTGCGAAGACCTCAAGGCCCTCATCCTTCCCATGGAGGACCGCCGTAATATTTATCTTTTGTGCAAGGAAGCGATCAACAATGCCATCAAATACAGCCAGTGCTCGGAACTCCTGCTGAAAGCTGAATTCAGGGAGAACACTCTTCATTTTATGGTTGAAGACAACGGAAAAGGTTTTGATCCTGCACAAATAAAAAAAGGCAATGGGCTGGACAACATGATGCGAAGAGCAAAGGACCTTTCTGCCTGCCTCGAGATCGATACCTGTCCGGGAAGGGGAACTAAAATCATCCTTCACAAGAAAATACCCCAATGAGGTAGGGTTTGCGGTCCTGAACCTCCTTATTTTTAACATACCACAAACAATGGAAATCAGGATTGCCATATTTGAAGACAACAAATTAATTCGCGATGCGCTTCAAACCATTTTGAGTGGAACCCCCGGATATCAGTGCTGTGGCGTATTTGCAGACGGCAATCATTGGGAACGCAGTATCCGGCAAAGCCTTCCGGATGTGGTGTTGATGGATATAGAAATGCCCGGTATCAACGGAATTGAAGTAACCCAGAAGATTCACGAACAGTTTCCCGACATACGCATACTGATACAAACAGTGTTTAAAGACTCAGACAAAATTTTTCATGCACTCTGCGCCGGCGCTTCGGGATATATTCTGAAAAATGATCCACTTCACAAACAATTAGAAGCCATCAATGAAGTTTACAATGGAGGAGCACCCATGTCGGCTTCCATTGCTAAAAAAGTGCTGGAATTTTTTCTGCATAAGAATGTAATACTCGTTCCTCCTGAAGCTGTCGACTATCACCTCAGTGAAAGGGAAAAACAGATTCTCACCCTCATCACCGAAGGACATAATTTCAGAACCATTGCCGACCGTTCCTTCATCAGTTATGAAACGGTGCGCACCCACGTCAAAAAGATCTACAAAAAACTCCACGTCATTTCCCGCAGCGAAGCCATTTTAAAAGCACAACAACAAGGGTTGGTGTGAGAGAAGCTGCTGGCTGTTAGCTGAGAGCTGATAGCTTTTCTTAGGTGTAGCCTTCGGCTAATACATTGTTGGGAATAGTTGTAAGCAGAGATGCAGTATTTCAATTCGAGGGGATTGCTTCGCTCCGCTCGCAATGACGTTTACGGGTTTCGACTTTACCTCATAATTCGAGTGGTATCCAACAGCCTTGCCTAAGGCCAGCCTGAGACTGTGGTAAGCTTTTTAATTTAAACGTCATTGCGAGCGGCCGCGTACGCCAAAGCTTTAGCGGCGGCGCGAGCGAAGCAATCCCCTCGATCTTAAATCAGCTCGTTCATGGTGCAACTATAAATAACAACGTTCTCGCCGAGGGCTACAACTAAGAGAAAGCTAGCAGCTCTCAGCTCTCAGCTAGCAGCTTTTCTCAATTTCACCCAATGAGGTATTGAAAACGCTTATCGCAAGCTTCACCTTAGCTCTGTTCTTTGGAGAATTTGCCCAGTGCGCATGACAAGAATTAAAATCATTCCACATGCGGTATAGCCTTTCAACTTGTATTGCCTTCCTCCTTCTGAGTACGATTTCTTTTTCACAAGCAGGTACTGAAACAGCAGGAAGGATCTCGCCAAAAGAATTGAACATTCCACCTTCTCCTGTTTTTGATCTCATGGGTGTTACACCGGCGCAGATCAACCACACCAGCGACATCAAAGACTTTAAAGTGGACTGGTCTTTCAAATCGTGGAAGCTCAATCCCAACCTCGCCATTCAATCCCAACCCATTTGGGAAATGTTTTATAACCGAAAAGACCTGCATCGTTACCAGGATGCCTCGCCCTTCATGCGAAGGCTTTCCACTTTCGACGCGTCCATTGGCTCGGTGCAGGACGAAAATAACGACCGCCGTATTGGCTTCGCCTTCAAGTTGAACCTCGTCAAGCAAAAAGATCCCTTGATGGAAAAAAGTCTTTACACAGATATTCTGGAACGATATGCTGTTGAAAAAAAAGATCTGGAGAAAAAAATTGGCGAACTGCAAAAAAGCCTCGATACCACAAAAAATATTCTCGAGAAACCAGGTATCAGAAGTCAACTCGCATCTACAGAAGAAGCCCTGCTTTCTGTTCGCAAGCGACAACAGGAAGAAATTAATGGAAGGGCGAAAATTTTTGTAGAAGAGAACTGGAATGCATCCTGGCTAGACGTTTCTTATGGAAGGATCTATACTTATAAAACAGATTCTGCAGGGTCACTAACATCGCTAAGATTGAACCGCAACACAGGACGTGGTTCCTGGATCAATGGAGGATTTGGTATTGGAAAAAAATGTCTCATCACGGGTTTGTTCCGCATTACCTGGTACCAGGAACAACTGGACTTCAGTTTGAAAAATAAAATTACCGGAGAAGTAACTACTGCACAATCAGTGGCCGACAATACGCTTTATTCCGGTGGCATCAACTTCCGCTATGGGGGAGCCATTTATAAATTCTTCGCAGAGTTTTTATATGAGCAAAAAGGTATCAAGACACCAGTTCAGGCGCTTAGTGAAAGCTTCAAAGTTCCTGCAAATGACCTGGAGATCGTTTCTTCTTCCGTGAAATGGAGCGTTGTCCATCCTTACACATTCAGCATGGGTGGTGACTGGCGCATAAGCCAGGGTGTGATCATCAACTATGGAATGCGCTTTCTCTTCACCAAGGAATGGCACTTCCAAACCTTTACTCCCGTAGCAACGATTTCCTGTATGATGCGATAGACAAATTACCTCACTCTAAAATAACAATCATGAAACGAGTTCTTTTTATCTTCTTCCTCTTCCTTTCCTTTCAGGGAATGAGTCAGCCCGCCAATGAAATAAACTGTTTTCAAAATTTTCAGTACGATTATGTGGGCAACAGCAAAGTGAATGCCTATCTGTTGATGATGCTAAACCACTGGGTGTATCCAACCGCCATCATTGGAACGCCGGATGATAATGATCCCAGAGTAAAAGATCTGCACGACCACGCGGATAAGTTCATGACCGAGTATCAGAAAAAAGTAGGGCACTATTTCTTTAACCCCAATGCTGTCATAACTGTTTCAGCACCTTTGAATACCAGTGTGCAATTGAGTCCGGCTATTCAAAAAACGTCGATTACCGAAACAACAACGCCTACCACTACACTTTCGCTCAATCGTCCGGCCATTTTTAAACCAGTGTTTTATAATGGCGGCAATGGCTATGATCCTGAAGCTGTGGTGATCTCCACCGATAAATACATCATCGTCGTATTCCGCGGCACGGACCGGGTAGCCAGCAATATACAGACACCCTTGGTTGGAGCCCTTGCCAATTATTTTGTATACAGCTTTTCGGAGTGGGTTGTCACCGATTTCAATTTCGCTCAAACCACCCCGCTGGAAGGCATGACGGGCAAAGTACACACTGGCTTTAACACCAGTCTGAATTTTATCAAGGAAAGACTGGAAGACACGCTGGCAAAATATGGAGCAGCTCAGAAAAAAATATGGATCACCGGTCATAGCCTGGGTGCTGCACAGGCGCAACTGTTTGGTGTGTACCTGAGAAAAAAATTTCCGTCCTGGGATATCAAAGGCGTTTATGCATTTGCAGCACCACATGTGGGCGACGCCAATTTTGTAGAGCAGATGAACCAGCTCCTCCCCGGCGCCCGTCTGCAGCGATTCGATTTTATGGATGATCCCATCACCAACCTTCCGGCTTATTTCATGGGCTATCAGCGCGCCGGTATCCGCAACCTGTACACAAAAGAACAGGGAGCTAACTACAACTTCAACACGAATGAAGCAAGCTTTGACCTCGGCAAATTCTTTTTCTGTCTTCATCACACTGAGTGGTATGCACGCGCTGCATTTTTTGAACTGCTGGATCATCAACCCGAACTCCAGGGAAAAATTCCGAATGCTCCTGAAAGACCCAGTGAAGCCTGCAGTAATATTGACCTCGCCTATGTTACGGGAAGTCCCAATCTGCTGACTGCCGGCAATGCCGACCTTCCTGAAGGAACTTATAATGTGGTGCTGTCCAAAGGAAACAAGTACCTGAATGCACCTCCGCAAACAGCCGATCAAAATGGCACACTGGTGCAGGTGGGCAATCCGGATAATACTCCAAAAAATAATCAGTGGATCATTAAAAAAGTTCCAGGTGCCCTCATTGAAAGCTATACGCTTCAATATGCACAAGGAGGAAAATTTCTGGATGCCGATCTCCTCAACACGGATAACAATGGATGCAAAGTGCAGCTCTGGGACAGAGGCCTGGGACTTCGCACCAATCAGGAATGGAAGATTGTTCGTCTAACCAATGGTGCCTACCAGATCATTAATGTAAAATCAGACAGCAAGGCCCTTGATGCACCCGACAATTGTGCAAACGGATGTAAGCTGCAGCTATTCAGCAAGACCGGAACGGATGCCACGCAACAATGGTTCTTCGTTCGTGTACAATAAAATTTGACCGGTTGGTTGAAAATCAACCGGTCAACCTTCTCTCTCCATAACATTTCTTCATCAAAACAATCAGGTATGAAAAAGATTTTTTTATTCGTCATTGCTTCTATCTCCCTGCTGGGATTTAGAAACGGCAAGATCCGAAACGCAAAGCCACCCTTTGAAAACAATAAAGTGCTGATCATTTTTCAGGAGAACACCGGAAGGCTCGATGTATTGCCGGAGAATACAGCACCGGAACTCAAGAAATTATTTGCAGCTTCCGTGGACAAGATCGCCGAAACCTTTGAAGATGTGAAGGGTGAACTGCAAGGCGCAGTGCGCTATGAAAAAGTAATTGAGCTTACGGATGTAAAATGTACCCGCGCCAACCTGCTCAAAACGCTGATCCAGGAAACTGTGAACGGAAGTGAGATCGATCTGTTCTGTTTTGGACATGGCTCGCCCAATGTACTGCTGCTTCATGATGGTGAAACCATGAATGGCACTTCCATCCGCAGCCTGCTCACCGATGCGCGTGCGCAAAAAGGAAGCAGTTTCAATTTCAACCTGCGTCTTGTGTATATGTGTGAATGCTATGGTTCCACCGTTAATGACGACTGGAGTGCTATTGGTGCAAGAGCATCCGTTGGATCGAAGTGCGTGAATTTTATGGCAGAACCTATGATCACTCTTTTCACGCATAAGTATGTGCTGGAAAATAAATCAGTGAGCATTGCCGCAGCTGAATCTTTCAACGAAGCAAAGGCCACCTGGACTGCAGCGAACGTTGTATTGCCCCAACTCGGTTACAACATCCCGCCAGGAACAGCAGAAAGATGCGCCGCCAATGATGACAAGTATGAAACATCAAGGCCGCTTGTACAAGGTGATGGCAATATCAAATTCAATCCTCTTGTCACCAGCTTTGTAGTTCCAACCAGTTTCAGAATGGTGGGAGACGTGATTGGAACAACCAATGACGACCAGCTGGCAGAAGGCACTTATTACATCGTAAATGCAGCCAGTACTTCCAACAAGGGTCTGAATGTAAGCAGCGACTGTGTAAACGAACCTTTATGCAAGGTCCAACTAAATGATGGCCAGACCAGCAATAATAAATGGTTGGTTTCCAAGATCGACGGCATATTGGGTGGATACACGATCAAGAGCGTTGCTAATAATAAATTCATTGATGCGGACCTTTCTCTTCCCGGAGGTAATCTTTTCGTGGCAAACGTTTTTGAAAATGGATGTAAGATCAACACAGCTGCCCGCCTTTCTTCCCTGGTGCCACGTACCAACCAGGAATGGAAAATTGTGAACAGGGGCAATGGACAATTTACCATCAAATGCATCATGAGCGGACTGTATCTCGACGCTGCCAATAATTGTGTCAACCAGAATGGATGTGGCGTGCAGCTTTGGGAAAATTATACCCAGGCCACCCAGAAATGGAAATTCGTGCGCGTGAATTAAAGCTTTGCATTTCAAAAATCAGATTATGAAAAAGAAATATTGCAGCACGGGAATATTGGTCCTGTTTCAAATAGCCATTTCCTTAATTGGGTGGGGACAAAAAACAATCTCGAAAGAAAACTTCCAGCTGCTGCGTACACCCGCCAGGGTCAGCTTCACTCCATTTACAAAAAATGATTTTGTTCTCAATGCTTCCGGAAAAACAGAGTTGGACCTGGTAACTTTGCCAAACGGTAAGAAAGTAAGTCTGGGCGATTATCTAAAGACAGTGAATTATGTGGAGAAGAATCTCTCTGAACTAGGTTATTCAAGGGACCGGAAAGAAAAGCTGATTCTTGTTTCACAATTCAAATCCGACATCCCGGACCATATAGAGTTACCACAAACAACAAAAATTCTCTTAGCCAGGCCTGCTTTATCAAGCAGATTTAGTACCGCACTCATCGCCATTCAACCCATAACTGCGAGTAATATTGAAACCCTGAGCAGACCGAAAACTCCCAGCCGCGTCAATGCAGATCTTCTTCCCAATGATACCATCAACAGGAACGAGAACTTTGACATTGCCAAATTCTCAATTGCAGGATATAGCGTCAAGATCGATGCTTCCTTCAACCTGCACGGCATTGTGGATCCCTTTCAGGTGGCGGACAGGCAGCTAAGTGTTGATTCCCTCAACAGTTTGATCACAAAAACGGCGAACGAATATTCAATGGGGTA
>JBJMLU010000201.1:0-26596 GCA_045805145.1 Flavisolibacter sp.
AAATCTGAATCCCGCTTCTGATATTTATTTTTCGCAAGGCCCCATGGATGTACTAGATCACAGTTGTAGCAAGATGGGTTTCGGTGGAAAAATGTGTGTGGACGGAACTCAGAAATTTGAAGAAGAGACAGATGAAAATTTTTTAAAAAACGTTCCATCAAACTTCAATCTTGATTTGAAATCTTCTTTTCCTGAGATCGGGGATGTCAATCACTCTTTGCTGAAAAAAAATATTCCGGCACTTCTGGTTTCCATTAAAAAAGATCGCCGGCGTCATGTGCACGAACTGCATCAAAAGATTTGCTCACTAAAAGAAATAGAATCGGTAAAAATGATTCTTTATGTGGAGCATACAGTCAATCCGCAGGATCTTCCAACGGCATTATGGCGTTTCTGCAACAACCTCGACCCAAAAAGGGATCACTCCATCATTCAAAGACCTTCACTGTTGCAACCGACAAAAAATTTTGCCTGTATGGGTTTAGATGGAACCATCAAAACGAAAGAGCATGATGGCTTCGAACGCGACTGGCCCAATATCATTGTTTCGGACATGAATACCATTCGCTCCGTGGATGAAAAATGGGAACGACTTGGACTCGGTCCATTTATTTCTTCTCCCTCCTTAAAATTCCAGGACCAGCTCTATGGAGCGGAAGCCGTTGTTCAGGTTTGAATTATCTTCATTGCATGCATGCTGCGAATATTCATGTGCTGATGACAGGCGCCGGAGCTCCGGGCGCTGCAGGTATCATCAAATGCCTGCAACAGGAGAATTACGTTCGTCTTACAGTAGCGGATGCAAATCCTGATGCAACCGGAAGATACCTGATTAAGGATTTTGTTTGCATACCAAAAGGAGATGCTCCCGATTTTGCACAGGAGCTCCTCAGGATATGCATCCAGCGAAAGGTAAATGTATTGATGCCTCTGGTCACACGCGAGCTTACAGCTTTGTCCAAACAGAAAAAAAATTTTGAAAAAGAAGGAATTCGCGTGCTGGTTTCATCGGAAGAAAGCATTGAAAGAGCCAATAACAAATCCGCTACCTACCGGTTTTTAAAAGAACATGGCATTGCAGTTCCAAAATTTTTCGTGGTCCATACTATTGACCAATTTATTCATGCAGCTTTTGAACTGGGTCATCCACAAAAACCATTCTGCTTCAAACCTTCTTTTTCCAATGGCAGCAGGGGCGTACGGATTGTAAATGATGCAATTGACCAAAGCACTCAGCTCTTTGATGAAAAACCTTACCAGCTGCATATGGCCTATGCGCAGGCCTTAAGTATTTTGTCTTCACGTCCCTTTCCGGAATTGCTCCTCAGCGAATACCTGCCCGGTGAAGAATATTCTGTGGACTGTATTGCCTTTCATGGTCAGTCGAAACTGATAGTGCCGCGGCTGCGCAAAAAAATGATCAATGGCATTAGTGTAGAAGGAATCTTAATAGAGGATCAGGTCATCATTGATTATTGCAAACGCGTGATTGATGTACTCAAACTCCATGGCAATGTCGGCATCCAGCTAAAGATGTCTGAACAGAACAAGCCTCTTTTACTCGAGATCAACCCACGCGTTCAGGGTACCATTGTAGCGGCGCTTGGTGCGGGCGTCAATCTTCCACTTCTCGCCATTAAACAGGAGTTGGGCATTCCCATCAACGAAGATGAAATGAAGGTCAGGTGGGGAACAGGGTTTTCGCGCTACTGGACAGAAGTATTTTACTAATCAAGTTTTAAATTCTCTGCGAAATCCTCTGCTTTCTCCTTTCTCCGCGGTTAAAAACCTTCCCGCCATGGAAAATAGGATTGAAACCGTAAATTGCCCTCATGAAAAGAACTTTCTGGCTAACCATATTTGCTGCGCTGGGATTTGTGGCCTGCAGCCAGCCTAAAACAAAATCCTCTGCCGGCAATGCTTCCAATAATACCTTGCTCTGGCGCATCTCTGGAAAAGACCTCACCAAACCTTCCTATTTATTTGGCACCATGCACATGATCTGCGCAAGTGATATTGAATTGAGCGATAGTCTTAAGAAAGCCATTCATAATTCAGATAAAGTGTACCTGGAACTGGACATGGACGATATGTCTCAGATGTTGGGTGCCATGACCCACATGACCATGCGTGATGACACTACCCTTGCCGACCTGCTATCTCCTGCCGACTATAAAAAAGTGAAAGCTTATTTTGAGGAACACAGCGGACTTCTACCTTTTTCCATGTTGGAAAAATTCAAACCACTGCTCATCGAATCCATTGTGATGGAGCAATCGCCTGAGTGTGATAGTATGATCGTAATGGAACAGTTGGTGATGGACGAAGCGAAACAAAACCAAAAAGAGATCAGGGGACTTGAAACAATGGATTATCAACTAAGCATTTTCGACACCATTCCTTATAAGCTACAGGCGCAACAATTGGTGAAGATGGTGAATGATTCCGCTCAGCAAAATGATGATGAAGAAATCAAAGTGCTTACTGACGCCTACCGTAAACAGGAGCTGGACAAGATGGACGAATTAACGCAGAAAGAAGACATGGGCATGAAAAATTTCGCTGACATCTTACTCTATAATCGCAATGCCAATTGGGCCAGAAAACTGGCTACGCTCATGTCGAAAAATGCCCTGGTCATCGCTGTGGGTGCCGGACATCTTCCCGGCGAACGCGGTGTCATCAATCTTCTCCGCAAAGCCGGATACAAAGTAGAACCCGTGAAGAATGACATGATCAAGAAAAAAACCAAAGAAATTTAGTTGATACATGTCCCCAAGTGCGGGAGTTGATGGTTGGTAGTTGGTAGACGAGAGAGGAGAGAGGACTAATGACTGATTAATGATGGCGGGAGAGAATTTGGCCCTTAAATCTATAGTCAACATTTTATTTATGGACAGGAGCAAACATGAAAGGAAAATTTGATCAGAGAAAATCAAATATTTGATGTAAACGTTTGTTTGTATAATAAAATCTGGGTTTTATAGACAATCCATGAATTCTAAACATCGCTCTGCGAAAACCTCTGCGGTTTATCTTTCTTCTACCACCCACCAACTATGAACTACCAACTCCTCTGTTAGTTTCCTGTTCATAATTATAATTGTCGGCTGCCGGGACTGGCATGGTATTTTTCTTCTTATTGAAAAAACAAGATGGCCGAGAATTCACCGCAAACATTCAGGATCGCGCATTTTGCATTGTCCCGGGAAATAAAAGACCTGCCTTCTTCAACTCTTGACCAACTCAAAAAACATTTACTCGATTCACTGGGTTCCATGATCCATGCCCTTCACAGGCCAACGATTGAAAAACTAAGCAGGCAGATCAGCAAGTCAGGGGCTTCAGGAAAATGCAGGGTCCCTGTTCTTGGAAAAATTCCATTTGACAAGGCTGCGCAGTTTTATACGGCGCTTATTCGTTATCCGGATTTTATGGATAATTACCTGGGAAAGGAAGCAACCTGTCATCCAAGTGATAACATCGGAGCACTGCTTGCAGCTTCTCAATGGTCGGAAGCCAGTGGTTCCGATTTTCTATTGTGTATGGCCCTTGCTTATGAAATCGAATGCCGTTTGATAGAAGAAATTCCTGTGATGATGAAGGGATTTGACCACTGTCTTTTACTGTCGTATTCCCTCACGGCTGCGCTTTGCAGAATGATGGATTGTTCTGTGGAAGAAACAGCCAATGCTCTGGCCATAGCTGGTTGTTCACTCAATCCGCTGGTGGTTTGCCGCGCATCCTACACGCGCGAATGGAAAGGGCTGATGTCTTCACTGGTAGCCATGTCGTGCATGGATATTGTGCTGATGGCGAAAGAAGGAATAACCGGACCTACTCAGATCTTTGAAGGAGAAAAAGGTTTTTCAAAAGAGATCGGCATGGAACTCAAGTACGACTGGGACGAAGACCAGTTTGATTTAATTCCGAAATGCATTCTCAAGGGATATAACTCCGAAGTACATACGCAAACTCTGATTGAAGCAGCACTGGAGCTCAAAAAGAAAAACAAGATCAATCCTGTTGATATTGAAAAAATTGAAGCAACAACTTTTCTTACAGCTTATCATATCGTTGGAGGCGGCGAATATGGAGACAGAAAAACTGTCTTTTCCAAAGAGCAGGCCGACCATAGTTTGCCCTACACGCTTGCTGCAAGCCTGCTTGATGATGAATTGTATCCCGACCAATTCCTGCAAAAAAGAATCAACAAGCCAGATGTTCAGCAGTTGCTTCAAAAAGTAGAGATCAATACCAGACTTCCCATGCATGAACCCAAAAAGATTGCAGGAATGCTGGATAAATATACCCGGGAGTATCCCGGAAAGATGATGGGCGAAGTGAAAATCAAAACCAGGGATGGAAAAGAATTCAGTCTGGAAAAAGAAGACTATTATGGATTCCATACCAGGCCAATGTCCTGGGGAGATGTAAAAAAGAAATTCCAGCGACTTAGTTCAGAAAACGCAGATGAAGAAACGCAACAGCAAATCATCGGCACCGTGAGCACCCTGGAAAAACACAAGATGAATGATCTCATTTTGCTTCTTGCCAAAACCGGGAAAAAATTAGTGGGTAGTTGATACCTCTCCCTCTAATATTTTTCCAGGCCGGAGAAAAAGAAATCGCCTTCAATTTTTGCGTTCTCGTCGCTGTCGCTTCCATGAACAGCATTTTCACCTACAGAAGATGCAAACAATTTGCGGATGGTACCTTCGTCTGCCTTGGCGGGGTCTGTAGCACCGATCAGGGTTCTAAAATCAGCAACGGCGTTATTTTTTTCCAGAATTGCGGCTATTATTACGCCACTGCTCATAAACTGCACCAGCTCACCATAAAATGGCCTTTCCTTATGTACTGCATAGAATTCACCGGCTTTTTCTTTTGACAACCAGGTTTGTTTCAATGCTACAATTCTGAATCCTGCCTTGATGATCTTGTCCAGGATCGCACCGGCGTGGCCTTTCTTCATCGCATCCGGCTTGATCATAGTAAATGTTCTGTTGCTCATGCTTTTGATTTTTTCAATTTCGCCGCAAAAATATGGTTTCACGCCAAGACGCAAAGATTTTAAGGCTCAAAAGATTCGCTTCGCTCATCTAAACCTTTATGGCTATTGGCGAAAGATGTTTTGAATTAAAAAACAATTCACTTTCATACCGCTTCAACTCTCTTCAGCAAAAGCACTGGTGAGCGCAGCGAACTCTTTGCGCCTTATAATCTTTGCGTCTTGGCGTGAAACCCTTACCCTGGTTTATTTATAAGCTTACTCGTTAAAGGAAGCAGAAACCTGGATGCCTTCCCGAACTTTCCTATACTTTTGCGGCTCTTCAAATGATGCAGCCGATTCACGAGATATATGCGCAACTCAGTGCTCCCCGAAAGATCGCCATTACCATGCACCAGAAACCAGATGCCGACGCCATGGGTTCGGCCTTGGCTCTTTGTCATTTTCTAACGCGTTTCGGACACGAGGTTACAGTGATCTCGCCCACCAACTGGGCCCGCTGGCTCGATTGGATGGAAGGGGTGCAGGAGGTTTTTGACTATGAGCTGGAAAAAACGGAAGCCGACCAGGTACTGGACCGTGCCGACTGGCTCTTCTGTCTTGACTTCAATCATTTTAGCCGGGCTAAGAGCCTTGCTCCAAAGCTCGCTTCGATACACTGCACCAAAATATTGATCGACCATCACCGCGAACCCGATGAAGTTTCTTTCCAGTACGGGGTATCGAATACTGGAAAAAGTTCTACCTGCGAATTGATCTACGATCTGATTGTTCATTCCGGACATAGAGATAAGATCAACCGGGTGATTGCCGAATGCCTTTACGCAGGCGTGGTAGCTGATACCGGCTCTTTCCGTTTCTCCTCCACCCATGCCGCGGTTCATCACATGGTAGCAGCCCTCAAGGAACAAGGACTGGAACATACTAAAGTGCACGAGGCACTTTATGATAATTTCCTGGAGAATCGCCTTCGATTCCTTGGTCATGTGCTCACCAATAAGATGGAAATATTTTATGAGCTCAATACGGCCCTGATCTATGTTTCCAAAATGGAATTGCTGAAATACGAGATCAAGACCGGTGACACGGAAGGACTTGTCAACTATCCGCTTTCCATACAAGGCATTAAGCTCGTGGGCTGTGTCATTGACCGTGATGAAGAACGTAAATGGTCATTTCGCAGCAAAGGAAATTTTGACTGCAACAGTTTTGCCCGAAAATATTTTAATGGAGGCGGACATTTCAATGCATCTGGCGGACATGATTCCGCTTCCCTGCAGGAAACCCTTCAGAAATTCAGGAAGGCCATCAAGGAAAATAGTTCACTATTACAATAAAAAATAATCAAATGAAATTCGCACATCTCATTTCATGTCTTCTGGTCATTACAATGATGCAGTCGTCTTGCGGTAATATCGATTTTAAAAAATCCAAGGGAGGAGTTCCTTATAAAGTATTTTCCGAAGGAAAAGGAAAGGACACGGTTGCCGTAAGTGACATTGTCAAGTATCAGATGATTGTGAAAGTGAAGGACAGCATTGTTGCCAGTACCTATTGGGAATTTCCAAGGTACGAGCAGGTAACTCCAGCCACCAACAGCTATGGCGACCCCCATATGGAATTGCTGACCAAAGCAAAAAAAGGTGACAGCATTTATTATGTGCAGGCCATGGATTCATTTATCGCGCACAATCCCCAGATCCTGCAACAAACCAATTTTAAAAAAGGCGACCGGATCGTTACCACCATGCGCATCATTGATGTCTTTAAAAAACCAGAGCAAGCCCAGGCCGATTACATGAAAGAGCGGGCCAAGTACAGCCAGAAATCTGAATCGGATGAACTGAAAAGTTTTAACAGCAATCCTCAGGCGCAACAGCAAATGAAAACAGACAGCAAGATCATTGAAGATTACCTGGCAGCCAATCATATTCAGGCAGAAAAAACACCCTGGGGCATTTATATCCAAACCATTGCTCCCGGCCAGGGACCCAAGCCCAGTTTTGGAAAATATGTATCCGTAAAATATACGGGTACCAACCTTCAGGGCGAAGTGTTTGATTCGGGCGTTATTCCTTTTCAACTGGGTGGAGGACAAGGCACCATCAAAGGATTTGAAGAAGGAGTAAAACAACTGTCAAAAGGCGGAAGAGCGAAGATCTATATTCCTTCTATACTGGGATATGGTCCGAGGGGAAGCGAGCCCAAGATCAAACCCAATGAAAACCTGGTATTTGATATGGAGATACTGGATATTTCCGACACCCAGCCTGCTCCAACACAAATGCCAAGAGATACATCTGCAAGACGTTGATACTTTGTTTCAATTTATTTCCGAACTTCGTTTACCTGTCCGCCTCGTGGCGGATAGGTTTTTTGAGTCCGTCAACGGGTCCCGTTTTTAGTCCAACAATCCTTTTAATCCGAGAGCCTCTGTAAACACCTGCCAGCCGTACACAATTATTTGATCATACCTCCATCCGATTTCCCATTTTCCTAATTGCAACATTGGAACGAAGAGCAGCTGTATGCTGCTCTTTTTTTAATTCAATCGTTTAATGAACCTAAAGACTGGTTTTTTTGTATATGGAAAATAACTTGACGGCTTCCACGGCTTCCTTTACATCATGCACCCTCAGGATGTCGGCCCCGTTCAAGAGTGCAAGCGTATGCATCACCGTAGTTCCATTGAGCGCGTCTTCGGGCCCGGTTCCCAGAGTTTTATAGACCGTGGCCTTTCTTGAAAGCCCAACCATCAGGGGCTTACCCAGCTGCCGAAAATAGGAGAGATGCCCAAGCAATTGAAAATTATGTTCGGCATTTTTGCCAAAACCAAAGCCTACATCGATCAGGATGTCGTGTACTCCTGCACGTGTGAGCCACGCTATTTTTTCATTGAGAAAATCAAATACTTCTAAGGTTACATTTTGATAAGTTGAATGCGCCTGCATGTTTTGCGGGTGGCCAGGCATGTGCATCAAGACGTAGGGAACCTTTAGTGATGCTACTTCTTCAATCAAGTGATCATCCAAAGCTCCTGCACTCACATCGTTGACCAGATGCGCTCCGGCATTGATGGATTGGTGAACAACACGGGCATAAAAACTGTCGACAGAAATAATTTGTTCAGGAAAGTTTTTGCTGATGGCTTCAATGGCAGGAAGCACACGGCGCAGTTCTTCTTCTTCACTCACCCGCTCACTTCCGGGCCTTGTGCTTTGACCACCAATATCGAGGATGGCCGCGCCCTCCAGGATCATTTGCTCTGCTTTTCTAAGAATTTCACCGGTATTGTGAACACGGCTCCCTGAAAAAAAGGAATCGGGTGTGGCATTGATGATCCCCATAACAATGGGTTGTTCCAACACCAGCATTCTTCCTTTACAATTGAGCGTGAACATTACTGATATTTGCTAGTTTTGAGCTAATGTATATAATAATCCAGGCATGATTGAAAACACGATCGATCAATACGGTTCCGTTATTAAAGAATGCGAACAAATTTTTGTCAAAAAAACCACCGACTATGGAACGGCCTGGCGGGTTCTTCGTCCCATTTCCATTGTAGACCAGTTGTACATCAAGGCACAAAGAATCAGAACCATCCAGGATAAAGGACAGCAGAAAGTAGTCAATATTGGTGACGATATTCGCAGCGAGTTCATTGGCATCATCAACTATTCCATCATTGGACTGATCCAGGACCAACTAACCGAAGAAGACCCGGAAGAAATGGACGTGGTCAAATTGCAACCGATCTATCATACCCATTTTATTGCAGCCAGAACTTTAATGCAAAGCAAGAACCATGATTATGGTGAAGCCTGGCGTAATATGTCACAGGAAAGTTTTGTGGACCTGATCCTGATGAAGGTGCAACGCATGCGAAAGATCCTGGAAAACAAGGGCCAGACCCTGATCAGCGAAGGCATCGACGCCAATTATGCCGACATCATCAACTATGCTGTTTTTGCCCTGATCCTGATGGACGAATCCAAACAACAGCCAGCATGAGAATTCCCATTCGCATTTCACAGATCTTCGTGGCAATTCTTTTTATTATCTCCGGTCTTGTAAAAGCAAATGATCCGCTGGGATTGGGTTATAAAATGCAGGAGTTTTTTGAACTCTGGACCAATGGACTTAGCCAGGGCCATTTCTTTGCACGCGGAATGCTCATCTCTCTTTTTGATTTTCTTCACGAGCATGCACTGGCACTGGCAGTAATGATGATTACCCTGGAAATAGTGACCGGTGTTGCACTTCTTTTGGGATGGATGAAACGCTTCATCATCATTTTACTTTTACTACTCATTATATTTTTTACTTTTCTCACCGGGTATGCCTATCTCTCGGGAAAATTTACCAATTGCGGCTGCTTCGGCGACTGTCTGCCCATCACGCCTTTCAGTTCATTTCTAAAAGACCTGGCGCTGCTTGTGTTGATCCTGACCCTGCTCATTGGACAGAAATATATCCTCACAGTTTCTTCACGAAGATGGAGTTCCCTTTTGCTGGTTGCTTCTTTGATCTTCTCCCTGGCATTGCAGTGGTATGCGTTGAATTATCTTCCCCTGGTAGACTGCCTGCCCTTCAAGAAAGGGAACAATATCGCAGAACAAATGAAACCGCCTCCCGGTGCACTTGCCGACAGCACAGCGATTCGTTTCATTTATGAGAAGCAGGGCAAGCGCTATGAATTTGCTCCAGAAAATCTTCCGGCCGATTTTGAAACTTACACCTATATCGATCGCATCGACAGGTTGGTTCGCAAAGGCAATGCCGATCCGAGGATCAAGGGATTTGCGCTAACGGATAGTTCAGGCCAGGACCAGACACAAATGTTTTTGAATCTTCCTGTGGTTGTTGCTGCCTTTGCCCTGGATGCGTCCAAAGAGGAAGCATGGATCAATTCATTTCAGGAACTGGCAAAAAAAGCTCAGTCAAAAAATATTCCTGTCTATTTTATTACTTCGAATGTGACGGAGATCAGCAAAGCACTTCAAAGTCATGGAATAAACATTCCGGTTTTATCCTGCGATTTTACTGTGATCCGTACTGCAGCCAGAACCAATCCGACAGTCTATGTTCTGAAACAGGGAACCATTCGAAATAAATACAGCTACCGAACGATTGGGAAGGCCACCAAAGAAATTTGATTCACGAAATAATATTCATTCGTGCTGAAGTTCATCGTCAAAAAAATATTCTATGGACTACTGGTATTGGTAGGAGTGGTGGTCCTTGTCTTCCTTCTTTTCCAGGGTTTTGGTGATCCGGCCAGGCTGGTGATGGGACAGACAGGCGACGCCGCTACCCAGGCCAATATCCGCAAAGAATTATATCTTGACCAACCCAAATGGAAACAGTTTATTTATTACCTCAATGATGTTTCTCCAATTGCCATTCATTCAACAGAAGAAATAAAGACCAAGGAGCTCAAAGGATTTTTTATTGGCGGAAAAGAAAAGCTTGCTTTCAAATTACCTTACCTGCGGAAATCTTATCAAACCAAAAAGCCGGTAACTTCTATTTTAATGGAGGCCCTTCCAGGCACATTGATCCTGGCCATTGCTGCCATGATGATTGCAGTGGTCCTGGGCATTCCCATGGGTGTGGTGGCAGCAGTAAAACAAAATAGCTGGATGGATACGACGGCAGTGTTTTCAAGCATTGTGGGCATTTCGGCACCTTCATTTTTCATGGGCATCATCATCGCCTATGTATTCGGGTTTCTTTTGTCGGGCTGGACCGGTCTACACATCACGGGCAATTGGTTCGAGATAGATGAACAGGGAATAAAAAGATTGAGCCTTCAAAACCTTATACTTCCTGCTATCACATTGGGGATACGACCCCTGGCCATCATTGTGCAGCTCACAAGAAGCGCCATGCTGGACGTTTTGGACCAGGATTATATTCGTACCGCTTATGCAAAGGGACTTCCCAGGCGCATGGTTATTTGGAAGCATGCTTTGAGAAACGCATTGAACCCAGTGATCACAGCCATCACCGGATGGTTTGCCGAACTTTTGGCCGGAGCCTTTTTTATTGAATATATTTTTGGATGGAAGGGCATTGGAAAAATAACGGTGGACGCCCTGGAGAAGCTAGACTTTCCGGTAGTCATGGGTTCGGTGCTGGTGACTGCAAGTTTTTTTATTCTGATCAATATTCTGGCCGATATCCTTTATGGGCTTATAGATCCACGGGTACGTATCAAATAGTCCGTACTACTACGGTAGAGATAAAAACCTTTTTACCTTTTCACCAAAAATTTTACCTTTGATAAACAAGCCGCCAATAACGATTGCTTAACCCAAAAACCATTCTTATGGAAAGAATCGCTGATGTATTGGCCCGTAAATATCCACAGTTCAACACTGTCGTTCCTGATTGCCTCGTTAGTGATGCGCTTTACCAGATGTGCTCCGAGAACGTAGACTACCTCATTGTGCTGGAGCAGGATAAGTTTCAGGGTGTGATCACCGATCACGACATTGCCAGCCGGATACTTTTTGAAAACCGCCCACTCAATAAGATTCACGTTCGCGAATTCATGTCGCGTACGCTTCCGGTCACTACACCTGACACCTCACTGGAACAGTCCATGCAATTAATGGAACGCTACAATGTGCGTCATTTGGCCATCTTCGATCATTTTGTATTCAAGGGAGTCATTTCTTCTTACGACCTGATGCATGAAGCACTCACCAACAGGAGTGCTGCATTTGAAAATGAAGCCAATAAACGTCAGGGTTACCCGTGGAATTATTGAATGACAACTTCGTCAATAAGTTTTTCTCCAAGAGCTTCGTTCACGCGAAGCTTTATTTTTTCTTTCTGGTAAGAGAGCTCCTGTTTGAGAGGAGCTACATCAGTAGTGATGATGAGAGTCCGGTGAATCACTTTTAAATTTTTTGTATAACGCGCAATGGTCTTTCCCATTACCTGTTCCCACACTTCTTCAATCTGAAGCGCCTGTATGCCGCCCTTGATACGGCTTTGACTGAGAAACTGCCGGATGGCATCACCAATTTTGTACTGACCCATGAGACGAATATAGTTGATAGTTGGTAGTTGATGGTTGGTAGTTATTCAGATCGTAATTCACTTCTGGTTTTAAAAAATTCTATATCAAACCACAAGATTTAAAACATGCTTCTGCCAACGATACTCTAAAAAAATAAACATAGCAATAAATTCTTGAGACTGACGACCGCTAAACGACTATAAACAATAAACCACAAATCAGAAACCTCACTCAGAGCTCAATGATCTGCATGTCCTGCTGCAGATTTTCTGCCTGCTGGCGAAGCCGGTTGCAATTGGTATCTGTAATGAATATCTGCATGTCTTCGTCTGCGCAGACCCGGATCAATAAATTGCTGATTCTCTCTTCATCGAGTTTTTCAAAAACATCATCGAGTAACAAGATCGGTGAGAGGTGCTTTTCTTCTCTGAGTATTTCCACTTCAGCCAGCTTCAATGCGAACAAAAGGCTTTTGCGCTGTCCTTGTGAGGCAATGCTTTTGAACGGCTGTTCACTCAAATAGAAAAATAAATCATCGCGATGTATTCCGCCGGAAGTTCGTTGGAGGGTAAGGTCTTTGGTGCGATTGAGGCGAAGGAGTTCTTCCATGGACACCTGGTGCAGTTCTGTTTCATAGAGCAGTGTAATATTTTCATAACGCTGGCAAATGTCATTGTACAATTGTTTAACGATGGGTAAAAAACGCAGGAGGAATTCTCTTCTCCTTTCGAAAATGATATTGCCCTCTTTTGATAATTGTTCATCCAGAACATCAAGCACGGAAAGGTCTTTTCCAAATCCTTCTTCGAAAGAACGCAGAAAGGAATTGCGCTGCTGCAAAATTTTTGTATAGTGAATGAGGGCCTGCAGATAGTCGGCATCAAGCTGCGATAATAGCGTATCCACAAACTTTCTTCTTTCCTCGCTGCCTCCGATGATCAGCTGCACATCATCAGGTGCAATTACCACGCAGGGATAACGACCGATGTGCCGCGAGAATTTTGTATAGGCATCATCGTTGACGGAGAATTCTTTTCTCCCGGTTTCCCTTAGGATGCAAACCGCTTTTTCTGCTTTGCCATTCAAATCAAATTTTCCTTCCAACCGGAATCCCTGGTGGCCCTGATGGATATTCACTGAATCCTGGCGGGTAAAATAACTTCTGGTAAAACACAGATAATGGATCGCATCCAGCAAATTGGTTTTGCCGACACCATTTCTTCCACATATGCCTACCAGTCGTGCAGTAAAAGAAAAATCCTGCTGGAAATAATTTTTAAACTGGTACAGTGATATGGAGTGAAGTGCCAGGGGCAAGGGGGTTGGTATTAAGGTAATGAGGTATTAAGGTAATGAGGTATTTGGAGTTTGGAATTAGGAATTTGGAATTGGGAATTGGGATAGAACAGGTTTCAATGAAATCATCAATTGTAAAATCGGGGATTAAGATTAAAGCAAAGAACGCAATGAATGAGCAGAGAGTCGCGAACGTTTCCTAAAACCGAGACAAATGTTAGGTCGAACTTATCCCTTTGCGTCTTGGCGTGAAACTCTTTGCGTTCTTTGCGTTTTAACTTGTTTTTTATCATTAAACTGTTTCAAACATATTTGAAGAAAACAAGTTAAACGCTCAAAAAACAAACAAGCTCCTCGAAATTCCACAATCTCCCAAATCTGTGATTATTTTTAGAGATATTTCCTTTTGATGCCTGCAAAAAGACATTTTCACAGCTTTGACGCACTTCGCTTTTTTGCTTTTTTCAAAGTCTTTCTGCTGCACCTGCCCCTGATGGCCTTCCCGGTTTTTAATTTCCTGAAAAGTGGGGGTGGTACCGGCGTTATTTTCTTTTTTGTGCTTAGCGGATTTTTGATCACCTATATTCTGCTGCATGAAAAACAATCAACAAAATCTATTCGTCTCCGCAGCTTTTACTGGCGACGTATCCTTCGCATCTGGCCTCTTTACTACCTGATGGTTGCTTTTGCATTGGTTACACCCTATCTTCTGAATTCTTTTCATCTGGCACATTCCAACGAAGGCTATGAACCCAACTGGCTGATGTCGGTGAGCTTCCTGGAAAATTACCAGATGATATTGACCCGTGACCATCCCAATGTTTCTCCCCTGGGCGTAACCTGGTCGCTGTGCATCGAAGAACATTTTTACCTTGTCTGGGGACTGATTCTTTATTTTCTCCCGTCAAAAAAACTACCGCTTGTTTTATTGTTTTGCCTGGTGCTGGCGCAGGTAGCCCGCGTCATTTTCAGGCAACACAACCTGCCCACCATTGACCTGCTGACCAATATCGATTATTTCGCCTTTGGCGCCCTGCCTGCCTGGCTGCTGGTGATGCATCAGAAAAGTTTCGAACAAAGACTTTCCCGGATTCGGTGGAGACTAAAGATATTTTTTCTGGTGCTCACCATTTTTTATGTCGTCATCTCTTCCAATGTTTCTTATTGGGGACAGACTGATATAGAGCCCACTATTTTTGGACTTCTCTTCAGTCTTGTTCTGTGTTGCATCCTTTCGCCAACAAATGAAATTCGCATCAGCGATCAAAACCTTTTTAGCCGCCTGGGATTGTTTACTTATGGCATGTATCTGTATCATACCATCATCATCAATTTAATGGTGCATGTATTTAACAGCAGGCACTGGAACCTCGATGATGGGATTCCGGCCCTGGCCTTCGGACTGACCTGTCTTTTGCTCACCATCATCATCAGCATGATCTCTTATCATTATTTTGAACGCTTCTTTATGAAATGGAAAGATCGTCCTACCAGAAAGAACGTCCTCTCAGAAGAATCCATTTCCGCCTTCGCCGCTCCCGAATCGAAAAATTAAAAGGCATGCCTTGATTTCTGCCGTACGAAAACCTCTTCGCAATCCTTTCTCTGGGCTGAGGAAAGCTATGGCTATGAGCCTCGAGCCATGAGCAGTCAGCATCGCTTTTAAAGAACCAGAAACCATGGATTATAAACCCCAAACCCTTTAACGCTTTCTTAAAATTTCACCGGGCGGGCCGAACGGCAGCACAGAGGGGCTGGCTTTGCATTTTTAAGGAACAACCAAAGCCTTATTCCCTTATTTTTGCGGCCAAATTTGCCGCTGTGGCTACAAAATTTTCCAAAGAGACTTATCTGTATTGGTACGAATTAATGCAGCTCATTCGCCAGTTTGAGCTGATGGCCGAAGAGAAATATAAAATGGAAGGAAAGATCCGCGGCTTTTTCCATGCCTATGTAGGACAGGAAGCCATTGCTGCCGGATGTATGACAGCCACGCGCCCTGAAGACCTTTTCATTACTGCCTACCGCGACCACGGTCTGGCCATCGCCAAAGGAATTTCCGTGAACTCCTGCATGGCCGAATTGTATGGAAAGGCAACGGGCAATGCAAAGGGCAAGGGAGGAAGCATGCACTTTTTCGGCAAAGCAGAAAATTTTTATGGAGGTCATGGAATTGTAGGCGCGCAAATCGGAACCGGAGCAGGACTGGCTTTCGCGGAGCAGTACCGGAGCACTGAAAACGTTGTGCTTTGTTTTTTTGGAGACGGTGCGGCACGTCAGGGCATCCTGCACGAGACTTTCAACCTGGCCATGCTCTGGAAACTGCCGGTAGTCTTCATTTGCGAGAACAACAATTACGCGATGGGAACTTCGGTGAACCGCACATCGAACATCACCGACATTTATAAACTGGCGGATGCTTACGAAATGCCCGCAGATGTATTGGATGGGATGAGTGCAGAAACCGTTCACGAAGGCGTGAGCAGGGCGGTAAAAAGAGCCCGTGAAAAAGGCGGACCTACCTTGCTTGAGATCAAGACCTATCGTTACAAAGGCCACTCTATTTCGGATCCACAGAAATACCGGACCAAGGAAGAAGTGGAAGAATACAAAAGCAAGGACCCGATCAATGCTTTATTGAAAAAGATCTACGACAATAAAATTGCCTCCGAAGAAGAAATCAAACAGATCAACGAAAGAGCGGAAAAGGCTGTTACGGAAAGCGTGAAATTTGCAGAAGAATCACCCTGGCCCAATGACGACGAGGTATTGAAAGACATTTACGTTGATCAGAACTATCCATTTATAACTGACTAAATCCACTAACAAATTATTATTCATGGCTGAAGTAAAACAGGTACACCACAAAAACGAATCTGATTTAGTGGTTGAACGTGCCAGAGATTTCTGGTCCAGAAACGGGCGGACGATCATGATTGCCTGCGCGGCAGGGATCGTGCTGGTCGGAGGCTGGCTCGCTTACAAGTATTTGATCAAAGAACCAAAAGAACAAAAAGCTGCGGAAGCCATCTGGAAGGCAGAAGACTATTTTGCGCAAGACTCACTCAAAAAAGCTTTGAGTGGCGATGGACAGTTTGCAGGTTTTGACAAGGTGATAAGCCAGTACGGTGGTACTTCATCAGCCGAACTGGCGCGCTATTATGCAGGAGTGATTGCACTGAAACAAGGTGATAACAACAAAGCCGTGAACGATCTGAAAGATTTCAGCACCGATGCAAAACAGGTGCAGGCCAGGGCTTATAAACTCCTTGGCGATGCCTATGCCAACCTGGGAAAAAATTCCGATGCCCTGGCGAGCTATAAAAAAGCAGGTCATGAATTTGAAAAAGACCAGCAGGCATCAGCAGAGTACCTGTTCATAGCGGCTTATTTTGCCGACCGTGTACTCAACGACAAGAAACAGGCAATTGAGTTGTACAAAGAAGTTTTCAAGAAATATCCCAACTCTCAGTTTGGTTTCGACGCGGAAAAATATCTGGCACAGGCGGGCGTATATAAAACCGAAGACTAGCCTGCAAAAATGCTTCACGCTTTTATACAATGGCCGAAGTAAGCAATAGCAAATTATTTCAAAGCATCGAGGGCATCCGGCAATTGAAGGATGTCCTTGTTGTTTTGGTGAAGACCGAATGGAATGCAGCAATTGTAGATGAACTGGAGAATGGCTGTCTCAAAATTCTACAGCAGCAAAACATAAAGACGAAGACCATTACGGTTCCCGGTGCCGTTGAAATTCCTTTTGCTATCCGGCAGTCCTGGTCGAATAACAATGCTCCTGATGCTTTTGTTGCACTTGGATGCGTGGTTCGTGGTGGCACACCGCATTTTGAATATGTGTGCCAGTCGGTAACCCAGGGCATAACCGGACTGAATATCTCCATGGAAGTTCCAGTGATCTTTGGCGTACTTACAGTAGATACTATGGAACAGGCGCGTGAAAGAATTGGCGGAGCTCACGGTCACAAAGGAGAGGAGGCTGCGCTCACCGCTCTGAAGATGATCATTCTAAACCAGCAACTCAAAGAAGGAACCGTTTGAAATGAAGGTGCAAATTTTTATTCCCTGTTTCGTGGACCAGCTCTATCCGCATACTGCTTTCAATATGGTGAAGATTCTGGAGAAAGTGGGATGTGAAGTAAGCTATAACACTTCACAAACCTGCTGCGGGCAACCGGCTTTCAATGCAGGATTCTGGGATGATGCACGTGATGTATGCAGCAAATTTTTAAAAGACTTCGACGCACAATCCGTCATAGTTGCACCAAGCGCTAGTTGCGTAGGCTTTGTACGGAATTATTATTCCAAACTCTTTGACAATTCTTCCGTCCACAATGAAGTAAAAGCCATTGGGCAAAATATTTTCGAACTTTCCGATTTTCTCGTCAACAAACTAAAAGTCACAGACCTTGGTGCCACCCTGGAAGGCAAGGCCACTTATCATGATTCCTGTGCGGGACTTCGTGAATGCGGTATCAAAAATGAGCCGCGTACACTTTTGACACAAGTGAAAGGGCTGGAACTAACAGAACTCCATGACGTGGAAACCTGCTGTGGATTCGGTGGCACATTTGCAGTCAAGTTCGAACCGATCTCCGTAGCCATGGGTGAACAGAAAGTAGAGAATGCCCTTGCTACCGGCGCGCAATACCTCATCTCCACCGACCTGTCCTGCCTGATGCACCTTCAGGGTTACATCAACAACAAAAACTATCCACTCAAGACCATGCACCTTGCAGATGTTCTTGTCAGCGGCTGGAAATGATGAAACAAGCTGCCAGCTCTGAGCTTAGAGCGGCGAATCCCGGATTAGTAGAAGATAGGCAGGCTTTCTAAAAACAGAATCAATACGCCTAATCGAATTCTAAAACAACTCCAATAAAATAAACGACCTCATTCACCACTCACTATTCACTACTCACTATTCACCATTCACCATTCACCATTCACCTCAATGTCCCGCATAATAATCATAGCCTCTTTCGGCCCAATAATCGGGTGGGCGTTGATTGCTGAAATAAATGGTGCCAATCCTCTTGAGGTGCTTGATGCCATATTTAACGGGGATGATCAGCCGTAAAGGATAGCCCTGGTCCAGCGGAAGTGCCTTTCCATTCATTTCATAACACAATAGCGTTTGAGGATGAAGAATGCTGGCCATATCAATTCCCACATAATATTCGCGGTCGGGCGTCATTAGTGCAGCATATGAAAGCCTGGCCTGTTCATCGAGATGATAGTATTTCAGGAAGTCGGAAAATCGTACACCTCCCCACCAGGTTTTTTGACTCCAGCCCTCAATGCATTTGAAATCAAACACCACTTCGGTCTTTGGGAGCTTTTTTATGTCATCCATCGTAAAGCTTAGTGTATCTCCTGTTTTTCTAACCACCTTCAATCTCCATGATGCCGTATCCAATCGAGATCTCACTCCAACGTTTCCATTGACACGAACATTTTTTACTGCTTCTGATTTGGGATAGGTGGGAAGGAGCCGCGCAGAATCGAACACAGAGCTAAAGATTCTCTCATCTACCGAAAGTCCTTTGCGAAGTGTTTTGGGTATTCCCTGATCCTGGGGTTCATGGCGAATTCGTTTCCATAGAAAAATTCCGCCCAGAAAAGCAAGAATGAAAAAGCAAAATGAAAATGTCGTTCTGGACACGATCTGTTTTTGGGAAAATATTTTTTCTTTCATATCAGGAATTCGTTTGACCAACCGGGGGGGGTAATACGGGCTCTTCTTCCAGGTTCCTGGGATCAGGCAACACTTCGAATCCAGTGATCATGCTCTGAAAATTTTTCCATCCTGCAAGGATCACCTGAACAAGGTGCACCAGAAAAAAAATGCAATAACCGAGGGTAAGAATAAAATGTTCAATCCTGGCCGTTTCGTATCCGCCGCAGATCCAGGCAAGCCAGGAAAATTGAACGGGCTTGTACATGGCAAGCCCCGTCACCAGGGAACCAAGTCCCATAATGATGATAGCTGTGTAGGCGATTCTTTGGGCAGCATTGTATTTTCTTTGGGGTGGAGCAGTTTTCCGCAGGTGTAGGTCGTGCAACAATACCTGCCAGGATTCGCGCAAAGATCTTTTGTTGGGTAATAAATAACGCCATTCGCCGGAGATGGCTGTGTACACAACATACAGGAGTCCATTGATAAAAAATAGCCACATGAAAACAAAATGATAGGCCATTCCTTCAGCCAGGCGAAAGGGAAGATGCAAGGCATCATAGATAGACTGCGGAAAAAATTTGATGATTCGAACGCCGCCGATCTTCACTGAATACACATCATTGGCCCAGTAGATCAGCAATCCGCTCCAGATCATCACACCAATAACAGGAAAATTGATCCAGTGAAACCACCTGATGGCAAGAGGATGTTTGACAACGACTTTTCTCATGAAGCAGGAGCTGACTAAAGTTAAGGAAAAAGGTGAATGGTGAATGGTCAATGGTCAATGGTCAATGGTGAATGAAGGACAAGAGAGGGCACCATGAATAGGTAATGTAATTGCATATCAATGCTAAAAGCTTTTACACCCGTTCATCTGGTGGATCTGTAATTTTCTTTCTTCGAAGAAACAACTCAGTTCCACCAACACCATAAGCCATATGCCAAAAGCTAACAGCCAACAGCTATCAGCTATCAGCTATCAGCCATAAGCTTCCTTTTTGGAGCTTTTCTTTAACTTCACTCCATGTACTGGCTTGTAAAATCGGAACCCTCGGTGTATAGTTGGGAACAGCTGGAAAAAGACGGACAAACCAGGTGGGATGGCATTCGCAATTATGCGGCAAGGCTTCACCTTCGTGCCATGAAAAAAGGCGACCAGGTTTTTTTCTATCACAGCAACCAGGGCCTCGACATCGTAGGCATCGCACAGGTAGTGAAGGAAGCCTATCCCGATCCCACAGCAAAAGAAGGTGATTGGGTGGCAGTAGATATCAAGCCGTTGAAAAAATTAAAACATCCGGTGAGCATGCAGCAGATTAAAACAGACAAGCGTTTAAAAGATATGGCACTGGTGCGCATCGGGCGTCTGTC
This sequence comes from Flavisolibacter sp., assembly GCA_045805145.1. Lineage (GTDB taxonomy): Bacteria > Bacteroidota > Bacteroidia > Chitinophagales > Chitinophagaceae > Flavisolibacter. The sequence goes on from JBJMLU010000201.1 coordinate 20,413, forward strand.
TGTGCAGCCAGTGAAGGAGGATGAATATGAAGTGGTGATGGAGTTATCGAAAAAAGCTGGTTGATCCATGCGCATCCGCATACTGGAAATACTGACCCGCGATCTGAACAAAACAAAAAATTTTTACAGCGAAAGCCTGGGTCTCCAGGTCACAACCGAATCAGCAGATCATTTCAGCATTAGCCTTCCTTATTCAACTTTGCGTTTTCGTTTGTGCCACACAGGTAGTCCCGTCTATCATATCGCTTTCACCATTCCTTGCAACCAAATCGAAGACTCTTGGCAGTGGATCAGAAATCGTGCTGAACTCATTCCCATAAGCAATGATGAATATATCGCGGATTTCAGCAACTGGAATGCACAAGCGCTTTATTTCTTCGACAACAACGGAAACATACTGGAACTGATCGGAAGAAGAGATTTGCACAATGATAGCAATTCCGGTTTTACATCTTCTTCAATTCTGACCATTAGCGAAGTAGGCATGGTTACAGAAAACGTAAAGCATTGCTGTGAAGCACTGATGAAAAATTTTGGACTGGAGTATTTTTCCCGCCAGCAGCCACAAAAAGATTTTGCAGCAGTGGGAGAGGACAGCGGATTGCTTATTGTGGTACCTGAAAACCGTAACTGGTATCCCACAAAAATTAAGTCCGGCAAATACTGGCTAAAGGTTTTATTTGAGCATGGAGGAAAAGAATATGTAATTGAAACCTAAGTTTCTGCTTTTAACCGCAGAGGAGGAAGAGCACAAAGGACGCGCAGAGAAAAGTTGATTTCTATTTTCTAATTCTTTAGAACGCGAAATGGCTACTACTTCTCAAAGCTCAGGCTCATCGCTCGTTCTACAATCAACTGCGAACTCGCTCTCCCGTCCTCGTCCTCCCTCATCTATCAACTATCAACCACCAACAATCAACTATTATACTTGTTGGGATGATTGCAGTCGTGAGGCGATTGCTTCTTCCAGGTTATCGGGGATTTCGGCTGCATCATCGTCAATCGGAGCAAGTCGTCCCAGACTGGAATCAAAAGTAAAAATGTGTTCATTGCCATTGTAATTCACCTTGTACCTTGTTTCGGTGTTGAACTCAAAAGGAGTAGCTGTAACCGAATAAGGTACACCATCCAGTAATAATTCAAATCTCTGTTCTGCCATATACATTCATTTCTATCATTCCTGCAAAAAAAATTCCAAACTTCAGTAGATGCGGCCGGACTTAACTTTGATTGAAATGAACCATATGAAAAAGTTCAGCCTTTTTTTACTGATCTTTTTATCGGCCTGTGCTTCAACCAAACAAGCAGTCAACATCAATATGGCTCCTGAAGCTGTTGCCGATGGAAAACTTTTTGCTGCCCTGTTTCAACAAAAAGCTGCAGAATACCGTGCGCTTTGCCTGCAGTCCTACCAACTCGCCCGTTTGCGGCTCGACCAGGAACTGCTTCAACCTTCTTCAAAACCCAAAGCAATTATTACAGACATCGATGAAACAATATTGGACAACAGTCCTTATGCGGTTCACCAGGCGCTTCAGGGAAAAGATTATGATCAAAACACATGGTACCAATGGACGGCAAGGGCAGACGCCGATACTGTACCGGGCGCATCTGCTTTCTTACACTATGCATCAACTAAAGGCGTTGCTGTTTTTTATATTACCAACCGTGATGAAAAAGAAAGACAGCCAACGCTCGAAAATCTTCGTAGATATCAGCTACCCGATACAGACAACGAGCACCTGTTCCCCAAACAAAACAGTTCCAGCAAAGAATCCAGAAGGCAACAGGTAATGTCTGCCTATCAGGTTGTGTTGCTGCTTGGTGATAACCTCGCCGATTTCAGCAACCAGTTCGACAAAAAAACTACTGATGAAAGAACAAGAAATGTAGACCTGATTTCCCATCTTTTCGGAAGCCGTTATATTGTTCTTCCCAATCCCGGGTATGGCGATTGGGAATCCAGTCTTTACCAATACAACTATTCACTCACGCTCAAACAAAAAGATTCCATCATCAGAACCGTTCTGAAGAGTTACTGATCAAAGGAATTTTAGTGCTGATGCACGGTCATATGTTTCATCACCAGGTTCAGCAGGTTGTCGACTTCCACAGGTTTGGTTACTACATCGTCCGCCGTACAATCTTCAATGAAATCGCGGTGGGTTGAATCAGGCGAAACCAGGAGCATCACCGGAATGTGCGCATCTTTCATCAGCTTCTTACACACATCGTATTCGTTGAACGCTTTCATTTCGGGATTCACCAGTACAATGCAGGGCTGTCTCCTTTTGGCTTCATTTACAAGTTCACTGGCGTCATAAATGATCTCAAGTTCAAATTCTTTTCTGTTCTCCATGAATTGACGGATGCGGTTCAGTTCGTCCATGTCCTCATCGCAAACGACCAGGGTAATTTTATTCATATAACTGGTTTAAACTTTTTTAATCGAACAAGTCTGGTGCCAGTCATTGAACAGGCGAAAATAAATTCACAGATTTAAAAATTTTGAGGCTCGTATTTTTGCTGGCAACAAGTGAAACAATGGACCAGCAGTAACACTGATCCGCCAGAAGCCGGTAGCGTAGGGAAAATCTGTTCTTCAAAGGAAATATATGATGGGTCGAAAAAAACTTGTTGTATTATCAGGTGCAGGCGTCAGTGCTGAAAGCGGACTGAAAACATTTCGCGATTCGGATGGACTTTGGGAGGGATACGACATCCATGAAGTGGCAACCGCAACGGCCTGGAAAAGAAATCCTGAGTTGGTTCTGGAGTTTTACAACATGCGTCGTCAAAATGTGGCTTCGGCCAGCCCCAATGAAGCACATCATATTCTTGTTGCACTCGAAGAATTCTTCGACGTTCAAATCATCACACAAAATATTGACGACCTCCACGAAAGGGCGGGATCCTCGAATGTGTTGCACCTGCATGGAGAGATTTTCAAAATGAGAAGCGAAAAAGATGAAAGCTTTGTCTATCCTATTCTTGGTGATATAAAAATGGGAGACAAGGCTGAGGATGGCGCACAGTTGCGTCCACATATTGTTTGGTTTGAAGAGGCAGTGCCTATGATGGAAGATGCATCAAGACTCGCACGCACGGCAGAAATTTTTCTGATCATCGGCACTTCACTCGTAGTTTATCCTGCCGCAGGATTGGTGAATTATGTGCCCTGGCAAATTCCCAAGTTCATTGTGGACAAAAAAATTCCTTTTACCAATTCGCTCTACAACCTGACCGCGATAGAAAATAGCGCGAGTGCTGGTATGAAGGAACTCCAAAGGGTGTTACTGGCGGGTGGCGGGATGGGGTATTAAGGTATTAAGGTATTAAGTGGAATTGGGAATTGGGAATTAGGAATTGGGAGAGAACAGGTTTCTATGAAATTGTCGGTCGTGGTTGAAAGTCAGATAATCATTATTAAATGAAAGATAAACCGCAGTGAAAGGAGGACGCGGAGGTTTACATCGAGATATTTTTTTCTTCAATAAATAATATTGTTCCTCTACGAGATCTCTGCGCTCTCCTTTCTGTTCGGCGAGCTTTTTTTCTATCAACTATCAACTATTAACTATCAACTTTTCAATATTGATAATTTCATAGAAACCTGTTCTCTCCCAATTCCCAATTCCTAATTCCCAATTCCACTTGCAATTCCACTTGCAATTCCACTTACAATTCCACTTCCTTAAATTATTTCTCCATTTTCCCCCAAGGTATATCCACGAACAGGACGGCTCAATTCTTCATCCGTGTAGTACATTCTCCAGGTGGCGAAATCATCGGTGAAGTTTTCGAAATGAAAATCGGTTCCCACGGTAACGAAGAGAAGGTCACTTGGTTTAACGGGTGCGCGGTCGCCGTTGCGGTAATAGGTGCTTCTTCCTGAAGCCACCACAAAGATCTGGTCGCGGGTTATGGGCTGCTGATTTTTTTCCGGCACATAGTATTCCAGTTTCATAATGCCTTTGTTCAGCAGCTTCCAGAAAATTTCGTCCTTGGGATTCTCCAGGCGCGAAATGGCTTCTTCGATGGTGTAGTGAAGCATCATATGATCGATTGTATTTGTTCTTTAAATTGGATACCCAGTTTTGAGAGTTCATTCAATACCGGCTCATAAATTCCTGGCGCAACAGGTATGTGAATGCCTTTTTGATGGATGGTTCCATCCAATACCAGTTTGGCTCCAATGGCGAGCGGCAGACCAACAGTGCGGGCCATGGCCGTGTGCCGGTCGTCCGAACCTTCGAGCGATAACAAACTGGTTGACTTAAATAATTTTCCCTGCTGTTCGTACTCGATCTCGTGAAGCATGAGCACCAGGTCTTTTTCACCGGGAAGAAGTGCCAGTTTTTTTTCCAGGGCAAACTGCAAGACGGTTGCAGCGTTGCACCTGCCTTTGTTGATCAGGGTCTGGTCGTCATCCATTCCCAAAAAAAATAACTGTTTTAAAGTAAGACTCGCATCATGCATTTTATCAGCAAGGGTGGCAGCTGCATTCACTTTGAGGTCATCGATGTCCACTTGCTGAAGATCGCCCTTTCCATCCACCACCATAAATTCCTCCACCGGATCAACACCTTTTTGCGCAGCCTTCTGTTCCATCTCCACCAGGTTTACCAGTTCGGCCAGCAGGTTCTTGGTGGAATCAAATTGGTCATGAAGTTTTTGCTCCAGCCATTCACTGAATCCACTACGGTCCATATGTTCCTTGAAAAAATCGGAGAGCGATTTTCCGTCTGTATCGTACAAATAATTTTCGTCGGTCAGGTTCAGGTCAATGATATTCTTCCAGCCATAAATAAAATCGGGATGACGCAATGTTGTGCGCACAAAGCTGGCACAATCATCCAGTCCGTACTGAGAAATATAAGAAAGGGAATCGCGGTTGGGATACCAGCACATCACTTCAGCGTCCGGAATGGAGACATATCTTTTCTCTGCAAAAAGTTCGCGGTATTCAAGTTCTATAATTGAACCCTGTTCCCTGAAAATAGCCCCGGCCTTTCCTGCCATCACCACATTACGCGGGTTCCAACTGATCTTGTAGTGCCAGGGATTGTTATCGCTTTCCTTGGCTACCAGCCCGCCGCAATGAGAATAAAAAGAATGGATCTTTCCGCCGGCAGAATGGACCTGGTCAATCATTTTTTTTGCGCTCATGTGATCGATACCCGGATCGAGTCCCATTTCGCAGAGAAAAGTCAGTCCCAGGGATTCAACTTCTTTTTGAAGCGAGCGCATTTGTTCATCCACATAAGAAGCAGTCAAAAGATTTTTCCGGAAGCGTATGCAGTCTTTTGCAATGAGAAAATGAAGTGCCGCTGGCATCAGGGAGATCACAATATCTGATTGCTGAATGGCTCTTCCTCTTTGCTCTTCGTCTGATATGTCAAATGCCATTGCTTCTCCAAATTCAGAAGAACCAATCTTGGTTTTAGCTGCCTCGAGGCTTGCATCCACGAGCAGCAGTTTCCACTGATATGCCGGACCGTTTTCCAAAATGTAATCAATCAGTACGGTAGCCGATTTTCCTGCACCAAAAACGAGGATCCGTTTACCCATGAAACAAATGTAAGCAGAGGTGATAAAGAAATCCGGGGTAAAAACCCCGGGTTATGTCGCCAAAAATTCGTATAAGATCCTGCAACTTATGGAAGCCGTCTCCGGGGAATCAAAACCTGCTTTTGCGCATGGATCTTTTTGATCTCAGTAAAATGCGTGGCTGCAGGTTTCTCGGCTGAAGTAAACTCAATGGAGCTTTCTTCCTCAGCCGGGCTATCGGGAGTAAATGCATCTACCAGTTTTTTGATCACGAGGACACCCAGAAGCAGTCCGAAAAAAAACGCAGCCACTTGGATCAGTGGAAGCAATAGTCGGAATTTTTTTCTTTTGAATTGCTTTTTGGGACGCACTGGTTGTATCCTTTCTTTCAATAGAGGAAGAGGACGCAATTTTATTTCAGGTTCCATTGGCCAGGAAGCGTGGCTTTCTTTCCTCAGTTCCCCGCTGGCTGAGGACATGCGCACGCTGATATAATGATCGTGCTTTGGAGAAGGTTTTTTTGTAATCGTGGGTGATTTTTTCTCTTCGCTGACCATTGACCTTAGTGAGTCTATCTCTGTGGGATGAGACCAGTGCCTGCTTTCTCCCTCGATCCAGATCAGGTCTGTGGGCC